>JBASYW010000127.1:0-4993 GCA_049277715.1 Dethiobacteria bacterium
ATCATAAATAATTTTTAACACCCATTGACATTTATCGGCATATATTTTAATATTAAGGTGATATCATCATGATATCATCAAATAATATCCAAAGGAGGAATTAATAAAATGTCCGAGGGTTTCAAAACAAAAGAAAGACAGATGCTCGATCGGGAATTTGAACCAAGATCAAGAGCCGGTATGCCCGTCTTGCTGGTAAACATCGTCCTGATAATCGCCACCCTGATATTGTTTATCCGGGGTCTGATCCTGATGGAGACCGATACGGTCTCCGGGGTGATCATGATTGTGGTCGGCGCCCTCTATTGTTTTATCATCGGTCCGATCCTTTTTGCCGGCCTGAAGGTTCTGAAACGTAACGAGGCGCTCGTGCTCACCCTTTTCGGCCGTTATTACGGCACGCTTAAAGGGGAAGGGTTTTTCTTTGTTAATCCCTTTGCTGTGGCCTTTAATCCCGCCTCACAGGCCACATCTTCCGGCATCATAGCAGTTAAACCGACAGTGCCGACTGCTGCAAAAGAAACATCCCCGACAACCGGCCTGCCGTTATCAAGCAAAATAATTTCACTCAAGGCCATGACCCTGAACAACGAGAAACAGAAGATCAATGATCGCCTCGGGAACCCGATCATCATCGGTATTGTGGTTATCTGGAGAGTCGTCAATACGGCCAAAGCAGTCTTTAACGTTGACAACTACACCGAGTTTTTATCCATCCAGTGTGACTCGGCACTACGGGATATTGTGCGGCTTTATCCCTACGATGTATCGGATATCTCTGAAGACAACAACGAGCAGTCCCTGCGCGGCAGCAGCCGCGAGGTGGCTGAAAAGTTGAAAACGGAGATACAATCAAAAGTGGAGACCGCAGGGCTTGAAATACTGGAGGCCCGGATCACCCATCTCTCTTATGCCCCGGAAATTGCGGCGGCCATGCTTCAGAGGCAGCAGGCTTCCGCCATCATCGATGCGCGGCAGATGATCGTGGAGGGTGCAGTGGGCATGGTGGAGATGGCCCTCGCCAAGCTGAGTGAAAATGAGATCGTGCAGCTGGACGAGGAGCGCAAGGCGGCCATGGTCAGCAACCTGCTTGTGGTCCTATGCGGCAACAAGGATGCACAGCCCGTTGTCAACAGCGGTTCTCTGTATTAAAAAGGACTGGATCGGATGATAGAGAAGGAAAAAGAGAAGAAGCAACTTTTGCTGCGTATATCGTCGTCACTATGGAAGGAGCTGGCGGCCTGGGCCGCCGATGATTTCCGTTCCATAAACGGGCAGATCGAGTACCTGTTGACCGAATGTGTAAAACAACGTAAAAAGGGCAAACGCCAGGGGTGATCAGCGTTCGCCCCTCCGGGTGGCAGGGAGTGCGCAATTGTGAAAGCCCCTTCCCTCCCCCTGCAGGGTCAACCGGGTGGCATGCCTTGCCCTTCCAAATGGAAATGATGGCCGTTTTTTGTGGCGAGGGGGCCGGGTAGCGCTCGGAACAACCGACTCCGGCAAGCGAATATAAGGCAAATTGTGTTATGACCAGCTTGTTTTCACGAAAAAGAAGGGGGAAGAACTGATGGGTTTTGAAGAAGTTTTTGATCTGCTGCTGAAGTTATGGCCCTTGCTGCTGCTGCAGATTATCCTGATGGTCTGGGCGCTGGTTGATCTGCTGCGCCGCCGCAGCACGCGCAGTCTATCCATGCCGATCTGGATTGTTATCATTATTGTGATCAACTTTTTTGGTCCTATGGCTTACTTTCTCTTCGGGAGGTCGGAACAATGAACGCGATCGAGATCAGGGATCTCAGCAAAAGTTTTCACGGGCACCGGGCCCTGAAGGGGATCTCCCTGAAGGTTCCTCAGGGGGCGGTCTACGGGTTCCTGGGACCCAACGGCGCCGGAAAAACAACGGCAATCAAGATCCTGATGGGGCTGCTCAATCCTTCCGGGGGGAGCGCCGCCATGCTGGGACAAGAGGTCCGTTCCGGGCTTTCCCGCGGATTGAAGAAAAGAATCGGCTACCTGCCCGAAGAACCGACCTTTCCGGAGGCCCTCACCGGCCGGGAAGTGCTCGATTTCGTACGGGCAACCAACGGTATCCCATCGGGCGAGGGACGGGTCCGCATCGAGCAGATTCTGGCCCGTTTTGACCTTGCTTCCGCCGCGGACCGCCGCACCGCGGGCTATTCACGCGGAATGAAGCAGCGTCTGGGTCTGGCCTGCGTGCTGCTGCCGCAGCCCGATCTTTTCATCCTTGACGAACCTGTCTCCGCCCTCGATCCGGTGGGGCGGCTGGAGATCCTGGAGCTGCTCGCCTCGCTGCGCGGCAAGGCCACCGTCTTTTTCTCCAGCCACGTGCTTGCCGATGTGGAGCGGATCTGCGACCGGGTGGCGGTGCTCTATCGGGGGAGACTTTTGCTACAGTCATCCCTGAAAAGCCTGCTCGAACAGTACCGTCTGCCCCGCTATCGGATCACCTTCCGCGAGGAAGCACCGGCCGGGCTGGCCAATGAGCTGTGTGGCCGCTCCTGGGCTCAAAAAGTCGAAGTTTATCCCGGCGGAATCGCCGTAGAAGCGGCGCCGGACGGCCTGGCGCAGATGGAAGAGGAACTGCTGCCCCTGCTGGCGGGCTGCGGCGCGGTGGTAACTTCTTACGAGCGGCAGCATGAAGATCTGGAGATGATCTTTTTGAAGCTGCTTCGCGAAGCGGGCTACCGTGAAAATGAAGGGAGTGTTGCCGATGAAAACGCTCTTTGTTAAGGATATCCGGCAACTCTGGCGGACTTTCCGCCTGCCGGCGCTGCTGCTCACGGGGCTCTTTTTTGCCATTTTTGATCCCATCGGAGCAAAGTATATGCCGCAGATCATGGAGAAGTTGATGAGCGGGTCGGAAGGAATCACCATCATCATGCCGGAGATGGGCCCGGCGGATGCGCTGATCAGTTTCTTCGGTAATTTCGCCCAGATGGGGGCTTTTATCATCATCCTGACGGCGATGGGCGCCGTGGCCAACGAGCGGGAACGGGGTATCAGCGCCTGGGTACTCACCCGGCCGGTCGGCCGACAACCCTACCTCTGGTCAAAATTTGCCGCTTACTCGGTCGGGATCCTGCTGACAGTGGGCTCGGGCACTCTTCTGGCCGCGCTCTATACCACGTCGCTGATGGGCGCTCCACCGCCGGTCCCGACGATCTGGGGTGCCGTCTTCATGGTGCTTTACCTGGAGCTGATTTTGGCCATCACACTGAGCGCCTCGGCGCTGCTGCGCGGCCAAATTGCGGCGGGCGGGGCCGCCTTTGCTTTCCTGATACTGCTCTGGCTGCCACAGCTCTTTCTGGACCGGATGGATGTAGGAAAATATATGCCCTACCGTCTCAGCTCGCTGATTGCGGGCCTGCTGAAAGGGAATATCGTTCCGGCGGATTTTCTGCCGGCATTGCCGGCGGCTTTCATCATCGCCGCCGCGGCCCTGATCGCAGCCTCGCTTTCGTTCCGCCGCGCGGAACTGTAAGAAGCCTTGATACAAGGGGGCGGTTCTTTTATGCTGACATGGCAAGTCATCAACATTTCTGCTACCCTTGGGAACACAGAAGAACTGCCCCCTTGTGTTATGTGACACACCCGCTCAGCGCTGCTTGACATTTAATGCTCCGGCCGTCAGCGAAAACTCATACCCCCTGCCGCCCAGTTCTCTGATAATCACCGGCAAAGCCTCTGCCGTGGTGCCTTTTGTGCTGCTGTCATGGAACAGAATAACCAGATTCCCGCTGACCTTCCCGGTGCCGTCGAGCACGTTGCGGATAATCTCCTCGGGCTTCAGCTCGGCCGTTCCGTCGCCGGATGATACATTCAATCAAAGTAATCATAACCGTGATTCCTGATCATCCCGCTCAGGTCATCGACAATGATGTTGTAGCCGGAGACCTGCCGGGCCATACTGCTGGCCGATCCGCCGGGGAATCTCATCATGTCGGTAATAACCACCTGCCCATCGGCATTTATTTTAACAGTATCTGATGATGAGTCCTTGCCGGTATATATTTTAACCCTGGCCGTTTCCAATTTTTGCTTTGCTTCATAAACTTTTTTTGCGTATTCGGGATTGCTCATTTTGCCGGATTTCTCTGCATTGATAATCTTTTTTTCATAATCCTTTAGTTGCGCAGCTGCTTTCTTCTGCATTTCTAAGTGGGCTTTTGCGCCTCTCTCTAGCGCAGAAGAAACAACCTTACCCAAAACCTCCCAAAACCCCATTATATCACCCCACTTCCCAGATATACTACAATTATCCAATTATAACAATTTCCTACATATGACACAAGGCAGACATACATTTTCATTTAAATTTGGGTAGGGAAAAGTCACGCATGCCATATCGCTAATTTTAAGTTAGCCGGTGAACTCTTTGCGGTTTAAAAAGAGAAAGCCCAGGCCGGTTCCCAGAAGAAAAACCAGCGGAAGCACAAGTAATCCGCCCAGGAAAGGTTCTCCAACCGCGGCATCTTCAAGAGCGGCATAATAATAGATGTTGAGATGTTTCAGAAAGGAGAGTTTATCCGTCATTTTGCTCAGGGCATCGATCAGGAAAAAACCAAATCCCAGCCCCACGCCTATCGAAGTGGCGCCCTGGACCGTGTTGATAAATGGAGCGGCGGCAAAAGCAATACCCCCGGCGGCCAGAACGGCCAGAAATCCCGCCAGATGCACGAGCAGTTGACCGTTTGTATTAATATCCTCCGGAGCAATCATGGACCCCATGATTATGGTTAAGGCATAAAGTATGATCCAGAGAATCAGGTTCAAAATTATAAATACGGCCGTTTTTGAAGCCATGATTTGGGCTCTGGTGAGCGGGCGGGTAAAGAGGAATTCAGCCGTGTTCAGATCAGCCTCACGGCTGATCATTCTTCCCGCCAACGTCGCCGAGAAAATGACGGATAGCAGCAGCAAATACTGCATAACCAGACCGGCATAATAATAATTAATATCCTGAAAGATAATA
>JBASYW010000128.1:0-5820 GCA_049277715.1 Dethiobacteria bacterium
TACCTTCTCAAGAGCGGGTACAAAGATGGCTTTTATCAGAAAGCGATCAAAGTACGTACCTTGATCCGGGATGAGTTAAAGAGCGCTTTTAAACAATGTGACCTGTTATTGGGACCTACGGCTCCGACAACGGCGTTTAAACTGGGAGAGAAGATCGATGATCCTCTGCAGATGTATTCTTCCGATATATGCACAATTGTGGCCGCCTTGGCCGGTTATCCCGCCATCTCGGTATTTGCCGGCCTTTCCGGGGATAATCTGCCTGTGGGCATGCAGTTTACAGCTCCGCCTCTGAAGGAGGAGCTTCTTTTTCAGGTTGCAACGGCTGTGGAGGAAATGTTTCCACCGGCAATGCCACCTGAACTGATACCATCAACGGCGGAGGGAAAGAGGCCTTGATAAGATACGAGATGATGATCAGACTTAAAGTCTATGCCCGGTTAAAAACCCGTTCAAAACTGTTCTGCGGATGCAGCGCATCCATGGCTGCCCCGGCAAACAGCCACTGCTGTCCGATCTGCCTGGGGCTGCCCGGCAGCCTGCCCGTACTGAATGGCCGTGCCCTGGAACTTGCTGCTATCACCGCTCTAACATTGAACTGCTCCATAGAAAGGCACCTCCATTTTGATCGCAAGCACTGTATTGATCCCGCCATCCCCAAGGGATATCAGATATGCCAGCATGGTTGCCCACTGGGAACGAACGGTTACTTTAAATTGAAGTTATCCCGGGGGGAGAAGCCGGTAAAGATAGCCCGGGTTCATCTTGAGGAGGCGGCGGCACAGCCTGTTTATGATCATGCATTAATTACGAATAGCGGATATACAGGAGGGGTTGATTATAACCGCGCGGGGATTCCTCTGGTTAAAATTGTTTCCGGCCCGGATCTCAGCTCACCCCACGAAGCATGTCGTTATTTGGAGGAATTAAGGTTACTTCTTATCTATGCAGGCGTATCGGACTGCATCGCGGAAGAAGATGGTCTGCTTTTTGATATTGATATGGCTTTAAAATCCCCCGGCGATGAGCGCCGGGGGATGGCTGTAAAAATTAAAAACATGAAATCTATTGATAATGTGGAGAAGGCGCTTGCATACGAAGCGAAACGGCAGGCCCGAGCCGGGGTTGGGGGAGAAGAGGCCCGGGAGGAAACACGTTATTGGGGCGAAGTAGCAAGAAAAACTTATCCATTAAAAGATATGGAGGATGCCTCTGACTATCTTTATTTCCCTGAACCCGATCTGCCGCCGGTCAACCTCAAAGAGGGATGGATTAAAAGGGTAAAAGAGATGGTCCCCGAGCTGCCGGATGCACGTCGCGAAAGGCTCCGGACCCAATATTCCCTAAATAAAAACGAGGTTGAGATACTGATAGCCGATCCCGGGTTGAGCGATTATTTTGAGCAGAAGGCACGGCAGGAAAAAGATTTCCGCAAACTGGCACGCCGAATTTGCGGGGATGTTTCGCATATGCTCAAGAAAGAAGAAAGAACGACTCCGGAGATGGATTCCTCCGCACTTACAGAAACGCCGCACCGTGTAAATAAGGAAAAGATAAACCGTGCCTCGGTGCAGAAGATATTGGCCGAAACACGGCCTAACAATGAAAGGCCTGCAAAATTGGTTAATCCTCAAGAGCATGAGTCTATTGAGAAGAAGTAAATCATCCTATCGCTCGAGTATTTATGACTTCAAACCCTTTTAATCATCATATTTCGGCAATTAAAAAAATATTTTATATTTTGGCAGGATTTATCTTATGGATAAAGAATAGTATATTAATAGTAACACGAAATTAAACTTAGTAACACTGGAGGTAAATAGATGGCTTTCAATCAAAAACTATGGGAAAAAGCGGTTGCTTTTCACGGGCATGAATGTATCGGGTTGGCATGGGGCTTCCGAGTCGCGGAGGCTGCTCTGGAATATCTGGAAGCGGAACGTGATATAGATGAACAGATCCTGGCCGTCGTTGAAAATGACAGTTGTGCCGTAGATGCCATACAGTTGATGACCGGATGCACCTTGGGAAAAGGCAACCTTATCTTTCATGATTACGGCAAGCAGGTATATACATTTGTACTTCGCAAAAGCGGCAAGGCGATCCGCATTACCATCAATGATCCGGAAGAAAAAAAAGATGGTTCGTTAAATCTTCTCCGAAAAAAAGTATTTAGCGGGAAAGCAGATGAAGATGAGAAAAGAATATTTTATCAGAAGACAAAAGAGATACAAAACCGGATTCTATCATGTTCTCTTCCGGAAGTATGCCGGGTGCAGGAAATCGATTATGAACCGCCGGAAAAAGCGCGTATATTCTCTTTGGTGATCTGTTCCTGCTGTGGAGAGAAAGTTATGGAACCCAGAGCACGCATAAGAAATGGAAAACCGGCATGCATTCCCTGTGCCGAAAAATATACCCGCGGCTGGGGAGCCTAGGGCCAATCATATAAAGCCTCAGCATCATCCGGGGAGTTATATTTCGTGGCATTTTGGGCCCTGTTGGTAGCACAAAAATTGAATTAATAACATTTATGGGAACAAAAATTAAAATACCGGGAGAGTGAGGGAATAAGCTATGAAATTGTTTCCTATCGGGATAATCCATAGTCCTTATCATGTGCCCGAAGATGCTCCTCATCAGGGGCGGTTTTCCGACCTCCGCGTAAAATTGGAACTCTTTTCGGAATATACTCAGGGGCTGAAAGATATCGAGCAGGCCTCTTATCTGATTGTTCTATATTGGCTTCATCTGGCCGATAGAGATGTACTTCAGACCAGAACGCCTTTCGGCGAGGAACCAAGAGGCGTATTTGCGTGTCGCTCACCTTCCCGTCCAAACCCTATCGCTTTTTGCGTGGCCAAGTTGCTGCATCGGGAAGGCAACGGTCTCTGGGTCCGAGGGGTGGAAGCCGTGGATGGCAGTCCGTTGCTTGATATAAAACCTTATTCCAGCAAATTGGACAGCATTACGGGGGCAAAGATCGGTTGGTTCAACCGGACCGTGGAAAGCTAAGCCAAGCCAAGTTAAGCTGATCATCCGGAAGACAGGTGTGGAAAAGATTACGGGTAAGATATACAGCAAAAATTGGTGTTGCAGTTATAAATATCGGATCAGGCAATTATCCGAGGAAGGAATCGGGAGCGATATTGATGAGGCAAAGAACAGTTCAGGAAAGAAGCATGCCGGAAAGTTATTTAAAATACACGGGCAGGAAAACATTGATCATCATAATCCTGGTTCTGCTTACCATCGCTCTGGGGATATATGCTATTAACGCCGGACCCGTCGAGCTTACCGTTGGAGAAGTAATCAGAACTTTGCTGGGCAAAGGAACCGAGACATCGCAGATCGTTATCTGGAACATCCGGCTGCCACGTGTTCTTGTGGCAATCATCGCCGGAGCCGGGTTGGCGGTAGCCGGTTGCGTAATGCAGAATATCCTAAGAAACCCTCTGGCCTCACCGTTTACGTTGGGGATATCTCAGGGAGCGGCCTTTGGTGCGGCGCTGGCCATCGTTGTGTTGGGTGCGGGGAGTATACAGAGTTCCGGTGCTGATGCGGTGGTAATCAATAATCCTTACATGGTAACCGTCGCCGCTTTTATCAGTTCTATGAGTGCGACGCTGATCATATTGTTTTTAACTAAATTTGTGGGCATAAGCCCGGAAGCAATGGTTTTGGCTGGCGTAGCCTTGGGATCACTCTTTGCAGCCGCGACCACGTTAATTCAATATTTTGCTTCCGATGTCAAGGTCGCGGCCATAGTTTTTTGGACCTTCGGCGATCTGGGGAGGGCATCCTGGCGAGAAGTAAAAATTATGTTTGTAATTACGATCATTGTTATTATTTATTTTATGCTGCACCGTTGGGATTACAATGCCCTGGAAAGCGGGGAAGAGACGGCCAAGGGGCTTGGAGTTGGAGTGGAAAAACTGAGGGTGGAGGGGATGTTGTTATCCTCGTTGATTACCTCGGTAGCTGTTGCCTTTATGGGTATCATCGGATTTATCGGCCTGGTTGCACCGCATATGATGAGAAGAATTATCGGCGGCGATCACCGTTATTTAATTCCGGGGGCCACGGTGATGGGGTGTCTGCTGCTCCTTGCTTCAGATACCATCGCTCGGATGATAATTAAACCGGTTGTACTGCCGGTTGGAGCTATTACTTCGTTTATGGGGGCTCCATTATTCTTGTATCTTCTTGCAAGGGGGGCGAAGAGAAGATGAAGTTGGCAGTTAATAATGTTGTTTTCAGTTACCCGAGCCATTTGGTCCTTAAAAATGTCAAATTTGAGGTAAAAAACGGAGACTGTCTTGCGATACTTGGTACCAATGGCGTCGGAAAATCCACCCTGCTCAAGTGCATCAACAAAATATTAATGCCGCAGCAAGGGGTTATTACGATCGAGAAAGATGAAGTATCCAAGCTTACCCGTCGGGAAGTGGCAAGAAGGGTCGGTTATGTGCCGCAGCGGCATGAAGGCGGCCGGTTTACGGTTTTTGATGCGATTATCCTGGGCAGAAAACCGCACATTTCCTGGGATATCTCGGCACAGGATCTGGAGATAGTAAACAAGATCATAAAACTGCTTGGGTTGGAGCCTTTTTCCCTACGTTATATCGATGAATTGAGCGGAGGAGAACTGCAAAAAGTAGTGATTGCGCGGGCACTGGCTCAGGAACCCAGGGTAATGCTGTTGGATGAACCGACCAGCAACCTGGATTTAAAAAATCAGTTAGACGTACTTAATATTATCAAAAAGGTAGTAAAAGAACAGCAGATTGCGGCCCTGGTTACGATGCATGATTTAAACCTGGCGATCAGGTTTGCGAACAAGTTTATTTTTCTAAAAAAAGGAACCATCTTTGCCGCCGGCGGATTTGAGATAATAACGCCGGAGAATATCGAGGCGGTATATGCAGTTCCGGTTGCGGTAGAGGAGTATCATGCCATTCCCGTGGTTGTTCCTCTATAAACAAGACGGGAACAGATGTTCTTGAAACCGGACGGAAGGCGGAAGAGATGCAAGGATCAATTGTCAGGAAATGGCAGGAGGTGGTAATAAACCAAAGTGCTAAATATAAGCAGTTACAGTCATAATAAGAAAAATGGAAGGTGAGATGATGCGTAATAGATTTTCTATTCTAGCCTTGGGGACGGCGCTACTTTTATTGCTGTCCGTCTTATTGACCGGATGCGGAGGGGAGCCCGCCGAAAAAGTTGCGGATGAGGAAACGATAAAGGTGGTTGATTTAATAGGGAGAGAAGTGGAGATTGCGGTGCCGGCCCAAAAAGTGGTTGCTATTGGGCCGGGTGCCCTACGGTTGGTCTGCTATGTCAATGGGGCGGATAAGATTATCGGGGTGGAAGAGTTGGAAAAAAATAATCCTACGGGAAGGCCATATTTTATGGCCAATCCATCTCTTAAAGATCTCCCCACTATCGGGCCGGGAGGGCCTGATTCCGTGCCTGATGCGGAGATGCTTACCAGTATCCGGCCGGATGTTATTTTTACCTGCTTCTTTCTTGACGAAGCCAAGGCCGATGACCTGCAGGCACAGATCGGCATACCCGTTCTGGCCTTGGATTACGGAACGCTGTCCACTTTCAGTCAGGAAGTCCTGGATTCTCTGCAACTTATCGGGAAAGTTACCGGCGAGGAGAAGAGGGCACAGGAAGTCGTCGAGTACCTGAATAAATGTTATAAAGATATGGACGATCGCACCAAGGATATCCCTGAAAATGAGAAGCCCACGGTTTACATAGGGGGAGTAAGTTTTAAAGGTGCCCACGGGATCGAAAGCACCTATGGAC
>JBASYW010000129.1:0-7574 GCA_049277715.1 Dethiobacteria bacterium
ATCCATCACAGAGCCCAAGGGTGTGCGGGGTTTTCTAAGCCGCTTAACCAGTCTGATAAAATAGGAGGGAGGATAATTATTTGGCTAAGCTAAGCTTCCTTAAAATAAATGACCAGATAAAAATTTATCATAAAGATGATCAAACCCATTACAAGGCAGTGGTACGGGATTTAAAGAAGACGGGTCTCATTATCAGCCAGCCTACCTCAAAATATGGCAAATTGACCATGCGTTCAGGTACTTTGTGGGAATGCCATATTGAAAGCGAAGATGCCTTATATTATTTTATATTAAAGGTTCTGCGTCAGGAGAAGGGTTATCCGCCTTTCTATCTGATGGCTTACCCGGATTCGGTACGCAGACAGCAACGCCGCCAATTTTATCGTTTACCGTGTTATCTTGAGCTGGAGTACAAAATCATCCGTGAGGTAGAAGAGAAAGAGGAAGATGAAGAACGCAAACATGATAGCGAGCTTATCGCTATCCCGGAGGAGAAAGATGTATTCACCAATATAAAATCTTTCAAGGAGAAGATGGATGCCCAGGATACGGATGATATCAGGCATGGTGTGACCATCGACATCTCCGGTGGAGGGCTGCAATTTATCAGTTCAAAATATCTGACCGGCGGGACCGAGCTCCTGATGAATCTGCATCTACAGAATGTAAAAGGCGGCCTCAGGGTAAAAGGCAGGGTGGTCAGGTCATTTCCCGTTCAGGTCGGGGCCTGGAAGAAATATCGTGTAGCCTTATCTTTCTTTGATATAGATGAAAAAACCAGAGATATAATCATCAAGTTTATATTCGATCAGTCCAGGAAACGGGTAAGAGATATTTAAAGGGCGAAAGATGCCGAACAACAGGGATCGAGGGGTTATAGAAAGAGGCGATCTTTAATTGGGTTACGGAGGTAAGAAATATGGTTACAAAGGAGACGATGCCGGAAAAGAAAAACTGATCATCGAATACCTTCCCTTGATTAGAAAGATAGCCGGCAAGCTTTCCATTGCCTTGCCTCCGACGTTGGATGAGAACGATCTTATCGGCAGTGGCATAATCGGGTTGCTTGAGGCCATGGAACGCTTTGATTCATCCCGGGGCGTCGATTTCAAAACGTTTGCATCCTTGAGGATAAAAGGGGCGATGATCGATGAGTTGAGGAAGCTCAGCTGGGCACCCCGGTCCTTCTTTACGCAATATCGCCAGGTTCAGGAGGCCGGCGAGAGGGTTGCTCAGAAACTCAAGCGGGAACCTACCTCGGAGGAGATTGCCCATGAACTGGGGTGGACCGTTAACGAAGTGGATCAGGTCTGGACTCATTATAATTTTCTGACGATCGTATCCATGGAGAGGGTATTATTTGCCGAGGGTGAGAATGAGGGGCTAAGACTGGAAGAGCTGCTGGTGGCGGTGGATGATGGGCCGGATGATCAGCTGGAGAAACAGGAGAGAGTGGCTCTGCTTGCTCAGTCCCTGAAGAAGTTGACCGATCGGGAACAGATTCTATTATCTTTGTATTATTATGAAGATCTGTCGCAGAAGGAGATTGCCCGATTATTAAACGTATCTGCGGTCAGGGTGTCACAGATTCATGCCGGCGCCTTGCAGAGGCTCCGGAAGTTGCTCGGTGAAAAAATGAAGTAATTATTCCCATCGCAGGAAGGGGTATGAGTATGCTGGTCGCCGGTTTCATGTTGGGGTTTTTTACGGCCATGATATTTTGTTGGTTCTGGTTACGCCAGGTCAAGGGTGCTTATTCTTTCAGCAATATTATGGACCGGGAGATAGCGGATGAGGATTACAAAGAATCAATTTTAAGCTTGCAGATCGAGATGGAAAATCTTCAGGAGGAGATTCGGAAAATGGGGGATAATCTTTCGGCCGGGCATCTTCCTGCAGAAGCTGCGATGCTGCGCCAGAAACCTTCATTGGTACATAAAAGCGAATCGGAGAGAGATGCCGGCGAGAATGTGAGGGTGAATCTAAAAAAACAGAAACAGGGAGAGGTACTGGGCCTCTGGGAGAAAGGCCGGGAACTGAATGATATTGCCAGGGATACCGGTCTTGGACAGGGAGAGGTGGAGCTGATCCTGTCATTGAGAAACAAACTGAACGAACGGGAAATTTATAATAATTATTAATTTATGAGCGGAAGAAGGCTCTATCAGGATACAGCGATTAAATTTTAAAAGACAGGGAGGAGAGAGAAGATGCGAGGTCTTTATATGGCGGAAGGAGCGATGTTGACGCAGCAGGTAAGGATGGAGCTAATCGGTAACAACCTTGCCAATCAGAAGACCCCCGGGTACAAAAGAGATGATGGGATACAGACCAGTTTTGCAGAATGGCTCCTATATGCACGAAATATTGTTCCGGGAGGCGAGGGCAGTGCACGTACCGGCAGATTGCAGGAGAGGACGTCGATGCCCGTGGGGACAATGCCCCATAATGTAGCTATAGCTGAAAGTTATACTCTGATGAGAAACGGTAATTTACAACAGACGGGAAGAAGTCTTGATTTTGCGTTGATGGGTAACGGTTTTTTTCAGGTACAGGCAGGCGATCGGATATTGAACACCCGTAACGGCCATTTTTTCCTCAATGCAGAAGGTTATCTGGTCAACGCCGAAGGGCATATGGTATTGGGGGAAGACGGATTTATCAGATTGGCCCAGGACGGATCGGTCATACTGGATAGAGATCTCTTCGTAAGTGAAGACGGTTCTATTTTTGTTGATGGCGACAGGGTAGATCAATTCAGGATGGTTGCCTTTGATCCCGAAGCCAACTATACCAAAATCGGTGAGAATTATTTTGAGCCGATGGACACCGATGCAGAGCTCAATGTCAGGGTGTTTCACCGTTTCCTGGAAAATTCAAACGTGGATCTTATCAAGGAGATGGTCTCACTTATGGAGATAAAACGTAATTTTGAGTCTGCACAGAGAGTGATGATTACTTATGACGGTATTTTAGACAAGGCGGCCAATGAACTGGGCTCTCTCCGGTAAGGCGGCGTAAAATCAAGTAAGCGGTTAAGCGCCGGTTACTTGTGGTAGGGTGGGGAATGTTTTATAATTACAAATAGGAAGAGGAGTGAACGCCATGTTTAGGTCTTTGTGTAATAATCTGACCGGTATGAGAGCTTTCCAATACTCCCTGGAACAGATTGCCGATAATATGAGCAATATAAACACCTCAGGTTATAAAGCGGCCCATGCTTCATTCAGCGATCTTCTATATCGCAACGTGCAGGATCGCAGACTTCCGGCGGCGCCGGGCGCCGGAGCGCTTGACCCTCAGGGGGGTAAGGGAGTGAGGGTATCTTCACTGACGACCTCCTTTGCCCAGGGATCCCTGGCTCAGGGCAGCCGTCCCCTCGATTTGGCGATAGAGGGAGAGGGGTTTTTCAGAATAATCAGACCCGATAATACGGTCGCATATACCAGAAACGGCTCTTTCTACCTGGATGAAGCGGCCAATATCGTAACTGCAGAGGGCGATTTTCTGGATATTCCGTTCAATCTTTCTGCAGTGCTTCAGGATGTGAATGATGATTTGGGTACGCTGGTTATTACTGAAGAAGGCACGGCTTTCTGGGTAGTTAAAGATTCCGCGCCGATAGAGCTGGGGAACATCCAACTATACCGGTTTATCAATCCCGCCGGGTTAATTGCCGATCGTAACGGGCAGTATATCCAATCGGCAGAGTCGGGGGGAGCACTGGCCGGGGTACCGGGTCAGGTCGGGTACGGAAAGATCAGGCAGCAGTATTTGGAACGATCAAATGTTGATCTTGCGGAAGAGATGGTGCACCTGATTACCACCCAACGTGCCTTGCAATCGAACATAAGGGCCCTGATGACCACGGATGAATTATGGGCACTAACTCTGTATGTCAAGAGTTAAGATTAAAGTTTATATCTACAACAACCGGTAAGGTGGTGAAGTAGTGAGTAAAAATATTCTTTCCCAGTCGGAAATTGATTCCCTGATATCGGCAATATCGGCCGGCCATATCGAAGAAGATAAATCCACTTTGGATGCTTCCGATGTCAAAGCCTATGATTTTCGAAGGCCGACCAAGTTTACCAAAGAGCAGATCAGGACGCTGAAAGTAATTCACGATAACTATGCGCGGATTCTCGGCAACTTCCTGACCGCTTATTTACGGGTGCCGGTAAAGATAGAGGTCCTTTCCGTGAGTCAGGTTACTTATGAGGAATTTATTTCATCTCTTTCTATTCCCACGGTGGTTACGTTGTTTAACATGTCCTCGGATATGGGCATTGCCTTGTTGGAAGTCAATCCTGCCTGCGCCTTCGCCCTGATCGATCTTAACTTTGGGGGAGATGGCAAATCGGTGGCCAAAAGCCGGGAGCTGACGGAGATCGAACTGGAGGTTATGAGACATCTCAATGAAAAGTTACTGGAGAATCTCAGCTATGTATGGAAGGGTATCGCTACGCTATCTCCCAAGATAGAGAGTATTGATACCAACCCTCATTTTAACCAGCTGATCGCTTCCAGCGAGACCATCGCGCTGGTGACTTTAAGTATCCAGATACATGACAATAAAAGTATGATTAATTTCTGCTTTCCGTATATTACGCTGGAGAAAGTAATCTCCAACCTTACCGCCCAGCACTGGTTCAACGAATATCAGAAGACTTCTTATCGCCCAAGTCCTTCGGAGATGGAAGGATATTTAACCAACGCTGAAGTTGATATCAAAGCTCTCCTGGGCAAAACAACCATTACCATGGAAGATTTTTTTCAATTACAGGAGGGAGATGTTTTGCAACTGAACAAGAAAGAGGGGGAACCACTGGAGCTTTTTATAGAAGACCAGCTTGTATTACAGGGCCATCCCAGTCTTGTGGAAGGGTATAACCTTGCCATACAGGTCACTGATTATGTGGAAGGAAAGGGGACTGTTTTTTAATGTTAAGAAAAAAAGATCATGTGCTCTCCTCGGAAGAATTGGATGCCCTGTTGAAAGAAGCCCCATCCACGGATGAGGATGTTGAGCAGAAGATGGAGCTGGTTCTGGATTTTCCTTTGGAGATCTCCGTGCGCATAGGCGATACCAATATGAGCATCGGGGAGATAATGGATCTATCCACGGGCGTGGTTATCGACCTGAACAGGATGCTGGATGAAAATGTTGATCTGCTGGTAAACGGCAAGCCTTTTGCTAAAGGCGAGGTTCTTTCTATGGGAGAGTATTTTGGTATCCGCATTACTTCCATAGTGAAACCTGTTGATCGTATTGAAAAGTTGCGCGAAATGGAATAAAGTGATGGAATTATTTTATTTAATTTTTATATTCATGTTTATAGGGCGGTAAATTTATCTGGGGATTGGGGTGAGCTAAATAATGGAGATTTTGACCGATGTTGAAAAGGATGCGATCTTGGGGTGCTTGAATATCTCGATGGGTTCTGCTTCCACGGCTCTGGCAACTTTGTTGAATAAAACAGTTTTTATTTCCTCTCCCGAGCTGGAGGAGGTTTCCGTAGCCGATATCATGAGTAGTTGTGTTGTTCCTTGTGTTTATGCGGATGTGAGTTATATTGAGGGGCTTGAGAAAGGTAACGTATTTATTTTCAAGGAAAATGATATCATGATCTTAAATAACCTCTTGAATGATATCCCCCCGGAGGATGGTCTGCTGATACTGGACAATATCCAGGAAAGCGTAGTTGGCGAAGCCATCAACAAGATGATTGGGTTTTCTGTAACGGCGATGTCGGAGATGTTTGATCAGGTGATTGCGATCAACCCTCCGATCATCGAACGGTTGGTACCATCAAAAACGGAGGTTCTGGCCCCTTCTTTGACCGGTATAGAAGGAAAGGTGTTACAGATCACTTTCAGTTTTAAGATCGAGGAGTTGATTGACAGTACCCTTATTCAGATAATCCCTCTTGATGCGGCCCGGAAGATGGCCCAGGTTTTGCTCGATGATTTGAACCGGAGCATGGAAATCTCCGAACAGGAAACAACGGATACCGCCACGGGTGCAGAAACAACCCCGGGGGGCGGTGAGGAATCCGAGATATTATTGACTCCGGAGAAGGATGATCCGGATATGGTACCTGAGTTAACGGAGGATGGGGATACTGAAAGTTTTGTAGAACAACCGGCTGACGATCTTAATCCGGAGCCCGAAGCAGTTCCCGGGAAGTCCGAGGAAGTCAACCGTATTCTGTGGTCCAAAGAAGATGTGGAGCCGGCCGGCAAAGAGGGGAAAGCGCTTACACTCGAAGAAAGAATACAAAAATTGGAGATGGTCAAAGATATACCGATTGAGCTGACCGTTGTTTTGGGAAGGAATAATCTGCCGATGGGCGATCTGCTTACGGTCGGGAAAGGCAGTCTTGTGCCTTTAAGGCGATATGCCAAAGAACCTGTCGATGTCCTGGTCAACGACCAGATGGTGGCCAAAGGCGAGATAGTCATTGTTGATGGTAAGTTGGGAGTTAGAATCACTTCTATTGAATCCAAACTTCCCAAAATGTCACAGAAGAGCGCTACAAAGTAGAAGCGAGGTGGGTGGCATGGAGGAAACCAAAGATAAAGATGTTATTGATGAAGTGCAACTGGTTGCCTTTATTTTGGAGAATGAAGAATTCGCCGTTAATATACAGCAAGTGAGAGAAGTATTGAAGATAGCCAGAATTACCCCCCTTCCCCGTTCCATTGATTTTATCGAGGGGGTCATCAATCTAAGAGGCGAGATCATACCGGTTATCGATCTGTGTAAGAGGTTTGGATTGGACCGTAATGATAAAAGGGATGAAAGCGGCAGAATTATTATTGTGGAGATAGAGGATAACGAGGTGGGATTGATTGTTGATGCGGTTACCGAAGTTATCCGTCTATCACAGGATTCTATTCAGCTTCCACCGGCAAATGTAGCCGGAACCCGCACCGATCTGATCCAGGGGATAGGTAAGATGGATGAACGCCTGATCATAATCCTCAATCTTGATAAAATATTGACTACCGAAGAACATATCGCCTTCGAAAATCTGACTCTGCCGGAGGCAGATTCTCAATAAGTTAAAAGGGGTTCACATGGACGAGTACAGGGAACTGTTTCTATCCGAAGCAAATGAGTATCTGCAAATTCTCAATGACTGCCTGTTAAAGATGGAGAAGGATCCGGAAAATCCTGAAAATCTGCAGGAGATGTTCAGGATCATCCACAGTCTTAAGGGCATGGCCGGAACGATGGGTTATGATCTTCTTACCCAGGTATCTCATCGTCTGGAGTTTTATCTTGAAAAGTTAAAGACCGGGGAACTTCCCGTAACCATGGAGACGGTCGATCTTCTGTTCGAGTCTGTCGATGTTTTTCAGGGGCTGATAATGGTTCCGGAAGCTCCCGAAGACAAGGAAAAGGCGGCGGCGACGCAATTGCTCGAGAAGATAGAACAGCATTTGCAGAAAGACGACGATGCCGAATTGATCGCCGCTGTTACTTCCACTTGCGATGAGGAATCACCCCTTACATTTGAATTTACCGATGAGGAAAAAGAATTTTTGTGTACAGCCCGGAATAGGGG
>JBASYW010000130.1:0-2507 GCA_049277715.1 Dethiobacteria bacterium
TAACCGTTCTGTCTTGAAGTCAGATTGCCGCGATCGCCGCTGTAGTTAATCCCCAATTCATTGGCAATTTCAAACTTCATGCTATCCAGAGCTTGCCTTGCTTCGTTTACTAACATCTGTTTCACCTCCTCCTCTTTTTTATTTTTTTAAGGCGTTAATATTATCTGTAACTGAAAAAAATATATCCGCGTTAATTAATTCATGGGATAGGAGATAATATCCGTTCTTTCTCTAATGGTACCGTCTGTTCCAATTTATGGAAATGATGATAATCAATGTTGGGAAATGCATTATCAATTGATTCCAGCATCCTTAATTTATTTTCGTCAATGCAGTTGTTCAGGATCTGTGCAGCCAGATCCTGAAACCTCAAAAGATGTTTGCAAGCACGTTCCCGGGCATATTCGACCATCGTATCCACGGTCATGATAAAAGGCCAGTCACTGCTCTGGGCGAGGATGAGCTCGCGGGCGGCCTGTTTGATCGCCCGTTCCATTACCCCTTCGGCCTCAGGAAACTTTGTGGCGATCGTGGTCATCTCCGTGGCCGCATGGTGAAGATGGCGGTAAAGCCAGTCGTTGGTACCGTTAAGCCAGACCTCAAAATAGCCTTTATCTCCCCAGCTGGAAGGATTCGGCGTTGCCTCCTGCAGAGGATATCCCAGATCCAGATATTGTCCGGGGGTAATGAGTTTGATATCATCCTGATCAAGGTCGATCTTACGGCACAGGTAATCAAGCCACAGCGGTCCCTCGAACCACCAATGCCCAAAAAGCTCGCTGTCATAAGGAGCAACGATTATCGGCGGGCGGCTCATTATCTTCGCCAGAAATTCAACCTGTTTCTGGCGGTTAAACATGAAATTGCCGGCATGTTCGGCCGCCTTCTCCCGTGCAATATCCGGCCGGTACGGTTCTTTATAGGCCAGAGTTTCACCGGTGATACGGTAATACTTGATTCCGGTATCGCTGCGTAAACCGGGCGGGTGCAGGTATGGACCGATATAATCCAGATCAAGATCGTAACCTACATCCCTGTAAAATTCCCGGTAATTGTAATCTCCCGGATAACCTTCCCGTGAACTCCAGACCTGTTTGGAAGATTCGGCATCGCGTCCGAAGACGGCCACCCCATTGCGGGTCAGGATCGGACTGTATACCCCGTATTTCGGGCGCGGAGCTCCATAGAGCACTCCATGGGTATCGGTGATAAAATACTGGATGCCCAGTTCCTCCAGAATTTCATCGATGCCGTGGCTGTAAGCACATTCCGGCAGCCACATTCCCCGGGGGATATCGGCAAATAATTCCTGATAATAATCCACAGCGGATGCAATCTGGGCGTAGGCACTCTCCCTGTTGATTTCCAGCAGAGGTAAAAATCCATGGGTGATACCCGTGGTAATAACCTCCAGGCAGCCTTCTTCCTGCAGGCGTCGATAAACCCGGAGCGGCCGCCTCTGACATTCTCCATAGTAATAATCGGCTATCTCATCAAAGTGTTCTCTGTACATCCGGGCCAGAGGGGAAAAGACGCTGTCATTTGTTGTCCTCTCTTCCTCCCGCCTGGCCAGATTCTGCATATTGTTCAGATAAGTACCGAATCGATTGCTGAGGAGTTCATCTTCCATCATGAACATCAGCGTGGGAGATAATGAGATAGTAAGGCTATAATTGATACCGTCTCTTTTCATATTTTCCATTATTTTAAGCAGGGGCAGGTAACTTTCCAGCATGGCTTCATAAAACCATTTTTCTTCGAGAGAGTGTCGATGTTCGGGGTGACGGACAAAAGGTAAATGAGCATGTAAGATAACAGAGAGAAAACCCTGGGGCATATTTGAATCCTCCTACTTTATTTTTTCATTTTGGTTTTACGGCGTATCAACTCCGTTGAACTTAGATGGTAAAGTGAAATCCGTCGGTAAAGCTTTCTTGATTTCCAATCCGGAAGCTTCCAGTTTTCATCGATTATTTCGCTGATACCG
Source organism: Dethiobacteria bacterium (assembly GCA_049277715.1). GTDB lineage: Bacteria > Bacillota > Dethiobacteria > DTU022 > PWGO01 > JAAYSV01. The sequence continues at coordinate 1,988 of JBASYW010000130.1, forward strand.
TCTCGGGGAGTACGGACGATATTGGATCGGAGCAGCGTGTAAAAATCACCACTTGGCAGCATCCATCCCCACTCCGCATGATAGTAATTATCGGCATCGCCGACGTGGATATACCAGTTGTCGGTTCCATCCTCCAGCCGATAATCATCATGGCTTTCAATTGTTTCGATACGGTTCCATCCATGGCGGAAAACTCTGAGGTTGGGTTCGGCCAAATTTCCGGTCTCTTCATCCCATTGCCTCGGAATTTTTTTCCTGGTCGCCGTGCTTATCTCCCAGTAAGCAAACAGGCAGTAAGGATCACGTGGAAGTAGAACCAGTCGATCTTCTTTATAATAATGAGGTAATATTTTACGGCTGTCGATGATATCCATATCCAGGTCAATTGCAGACACTTTTTCTATTCACCCCTAAAAGGAAAAAAAGAAATTATTTAACAAAATTATGCGTCATGTTTTATGCAATCTTAATGGTATTATGCCCGAATTTGTTTTTTATTATTTGATTCTTTTTCAGGCTG
>JBASYW010000131.1:0-3934 GCA_049277715.1 Dethiobacteria bacterium
GATTATTATAACAGATGCATGGCTATATGGTTTATGAAAAGAAAACTGAAAGAAATTATTAATAAAGATGAGAGGCAAAAATACTTTGTTATCTCGATGGATACATTATTTACCGGTTCCGTGGGCACCTGGGCAAAAAAATATTTTAATCATGTTTATTATATTTCATCGGTAAGATCTTCACATGCCGAAATATCCGGCCAGCGTTGGCCGTTGCTCAAGAAAAAATTACTGGCTATGGAAAGAATAAATTTAACATTGGCCGATGATATCTGGTCCAATGGCTATGATACCCGCGATAATTTAAAGAAAAAAGGTTTTGTCAGTCGGGTTATCAGAAACGGGGTTGATATTCAAAATATAGATCATCTGGCCACCACTAACTTGCACGATATAGTTTATATCAAGGAACCAAAGATAGTTACCATCGGCACTCTGTTGGATATAAAAGGGTATCGGGAATTGATTGGAGCGGTGGGGTTGCTGCATAAAAGATTCAAGTTAAAGGTGCACCTGATCGCCATTGGCAAAGGCGATCCGCAAAGATACAGGCAACTGGCCGAAACAGAAGGTATGGCGGAATATGTACATTTTTTGGGAGAACAACGAAATGCCGCCGCTTATGCCAAGTGTGCAGATGTTATCGCCTGTCTGTCAGGTGGCAGTGGTTTGTCCATGGCTGCCTTGGAATCCCTGGCCGCAAAAAAACCGGTTATCGCCTGGGATTCTTCTGTTTACAGACAGATGATCAAGCATATGGAGAATGGTTTTCTGGTTGAAGAAAAAAACATCGAAGAATTAGCAACAGGGATTGCTTTTATACTTCAAAACAAAGAAAAGATTCACCATTTCGGAAAAAACGCTTATTTATTTGCAAGGCAATATGATTGGGATTATGTAGTAAAGGATGTTGAAACGAGATTATTGGGGTTACTTAGGTCACGATTCATTTAAATTGAGATAACTCGAAACATGCATCCAAATATCCGGATATGATTTTGATTATGCCATTGCTAGGAAAGCCCTATTTATAACATTCCGGCCCCTGCCCCTCCCCTTGTTTGTGTACCATTCTGAGCTCCCCTACGTTCCATTCCCGAGCGCTGCGAGGAATCTTATGAGAGATCCAACATTTCATCAGATATAACAGCGGGTATATAGACATGAAGCCGGCGTTATGCCGGGGTGATTCCGTTCCGGACGGGGTTATTTCATTCTGCATGATAAAGGCGGGACGAGAGTGGTTAAGATCCTTCGGTCGCTGCCGCTCCCTCTGGATGACAAAAAAAATGCCGCTCCCTCTGGATGACAAAAAAAATGCCGCTCCCTTTCGGATGACAATGAGGCTGTTCAGGATGACACCATAGGCTACGCGGGATTTATTTTAAAACATACAGTATCTTGACCTGTTCTTGAACAAATATATATTAATTTTTCTAACATCTGTTAATAAAATATAATCTTAATTAGGGCGAGTGCCGGTAACGGAGGGAAGGGATTTTTAAATTATATATAGAATAGAAAACTGACGTATACCATAAATAATACCAATAATGCAGAAGAAAAGATGCCATAGGGAGAAACTTGGAGGGAATAAAAAATGGAAGAACAGGAGCTCCACCTGCGTGATCTGATTGAAATTATATATCGAGGCCGTTTGCTCATCGTTATCATTACTTCTCTTGTCGTTCTTTTAACTTTAATCTATGGTTTTATCATCCGGAAACCAATCTATGAAGGCGTGGTCCGCGTCAATCCCACCCAATTCAATTATGCCGTTAATGATCTGATTAGCGAGACCGGCCAATCCGATTTCTGGGCCGAGGCCCTATCCGGGGTTGAGGGTATTTCCAAACCGGCTTCTGCAGCGGGGGGCATCGCAATTGAACCGGTAACATATAAAGACAAGGTGATGGTGGAAGGCAAGGTTGTAGAAATAGATAAAGCCGATTTGGTGGAAGTGCGTTTTCGTTACCCCGATGCGGAGCTGGCGGGAAAAGGAGCCAATTACGTCGGCGGGGAGCTATTAAAATATGTCAGGGAGCGCAGGCTTGAAATTTTGCATGATAAGAAAGATGAGTTGACGAAAGAACTGGAGATGATTGATGCCCAGCTGGCAGAGATATACCCCGACGCTTATGCCCTGATTACACGCGGGGATGCCGAGTCCGATGCTCTTTTTGGCGTTTCCATTACCGAAGGCAGCATGAATGTACGCCTGGTTGAGCTTGACCCGGCCTACCGCAAGCTGGCGGTAAGGCGGAGCGATAACCTGATGGCTCTCAATGCCGCCAATTTGGAGATTGACAAGCTGGAGAACAGCAATCTCATGGATTTATCAAAGTGGGTCTTTCCGGGCAAGGTGCCGGCGGATCCTGTTTCCGGCCGCTTCTCGCTTAGAATAGCCGTGGCCTTTATCTTTGGCCTGCTCCTGTCGCTCTTTGTCGTTTTCTTCCGGCATTACATGGGTAACCATCATTCCTCGAGCAGAAGGAAGGGAAACAGGGAGAGGAAAATCAGGGTTGACCATATCAATTATCGGGTAGACGGTGAATAAAAATAAAACTTACTTCCGGGGGATACAGATCTGCGTTATCTCTATGAAGGAAGATGAACGATATGCCCGCATCTTTTCACGCCGATTATTAAATCTAAACCGGTAAGGATGAAGGAAAATTAAGATGATCGAGAAAAAATGGATAAAGACCGTTTCTATTGTTATTCTTGTTCTGGCCTTGATCCTCGTTCCCGTATCTCTCTTTTATTATTACAGCATATTTGTCGGGCTTCAATCGTTGGCGAAAATGTTTGCCGGAGAGGAGATACCCGTGGCATCGATGCTTGAAGGTTATGGCAAAAAACCGGTTACTATCCTCCTCTACGGCATCGATGCGGGGGAATTTTCGGAAGGAACTTATCGGGATCGTCCCGGCAATGCGGACACCATTGCCCTTATCAGGCCCTGTCCCTCTACCGGTAAAGTAGCGGTTCTTTCCATCTCCAGAGATACCCTTGTCGAGATCCCCGGATGGCCCAGGGAAGACCGGATTGGACACGCCTATGCCCATGGAGGCGCAGACCTTCTGGTGGATACGGTGGAGCATTTTACAGGGGTACCCGTTGATTATCATATCGGTTTAAATTATATCTCCTTCAAGGAGACTGTTGATTTTTTGGGCGGCGTGGAGTTCGATGTCGATCGGGATATGGAGGAAAGAGGAATTGCCCTTCATCAGGGAAGGCAGGTTCTGGATGGCGATCAGGCATTTGCCCTGATCTCGTTCCGGAAAGGCGAGGGGGATATCGGCCGGGTAAAACGCCAGCAACGTTTTATGGAGGCACTCTTTAAAGCCGCACGTCGGAAATCGGTTGACGATCTATTCTATCTGATGGTGGCCATGTGGCAAAAAGTGGATACCGATCTTGGATTGACGGAGCTTATCAGCTTGCAGCAGCAGTTCAGCGGAATCGCGGTAGAAGATATCGAGATGGCTGTGGTTCCGGGAACATCCATCTACCGCGGGGGGATGAACTACCTGCAGCCCTCTGAAAAAGAGGCCGCACGCCTGATCAGAGAAATGTTCCTGTCTTCGGGTGAGGAGGAGGACATATCCCGATGATAAATAGAAAAAGAATAAGGAAAGAAAAGAAAATCAAAAAAACAATCCTTGTCATGGCCGCTATCTTGCTCGGGGTTACCGGTTGGATCCTTATGCTCAACATGATCCTGAGCAGGACCTTGTTAAATCCCGAATTTTATATGGATCTGTTCGATGAAACGGAGTTTTACCCGCGGTTTAACCATTTTATTTTTGATGCCGTTGTGGCCGATCGCCGGGAGCTTGCCCCCGAAGGGGCGGTCGTCTTGGGAGCCATCGAAGAAGCTTTTACCACGGAATGGTTAAGAGATCAAAGCCACGATGTTCTAGAAAAG
>JBASYW010000132.1:0-2207 GCA_049277715.1 Dethiobacteria bacterium
GGCCAAGATGAACCCTCCTTTACGATCGGGGGAGGATCGTGAGGCGCTTGTACAGGCCCTGCAGGATGGGGTTATTGATATTATTGCTTCCGATCATGCTCCCCACCGCCGGGAAGATAAAGAGCGGCTCTTTGCCGATGCGGCTTTCGGGGTCTCCTCTCTGGATTTCGGAGTCTCGCTGATGCTTACCGAGCTGGTCCATACGGGCATAATCAGCATCGAGAAGTTCATTGACTGTTATTCCTGCCGTCCTGCAGAGATTCTGGGCCTTCCCGCCGGGACCTTGAAGAAGGGGGCGGCGGCCGATATTGTCATCCTCGATCCGGAGGCCGAAGGGAAGGTGGATTGTACCCGGTTTTATTCCAGGGGACGGAATACCCCCTTCGACGGTTATCAGACCAGGGGAAAACCGGTGATGACCTTTGTAAAAGGGGAACTGAAGATGCAGGAAGGGAAGGTTTTAAATTAAAGATAATGAATAAGGGCCGGGTTAACTCGATCAAGAAAGTAACTGCGGACTGCTATCTGTTAAAATTGGAGCCGGCACTGCCGCTGAAAGCATCTCCGGGGCAGTTTATCTTCATACGCACGGCGGAGATGACCGATCCGTTGTTAAGAAGGCCGTTCAGCATCCACTATTGTGATCCTGAAGGCCGGACCGTCTGGATACTGTTCCGGGTCGTGGGGCGTGGAACATCGCTGATGGCCGCCCTCACGGCAGGTGATACCGTTGATTATATCGGCCCGCTGGGAACCGGATTTCATCTTGGTCCGGACGATCGGGAAGTTATCCTCGTATCCGGAGGGGTAGGGCTGGCCCCTCTTTTTTACTGGGCTTCCCATCTGCATGAACGGGGGGTTGCGTTTGATTTCCTGCATGGCGCCGATACAGAGAAGAACCTTCTTCCGGCCGATTATTTTATCAGGACAGGCTCGGTGCCGATGGTGGCTACGGAGGACGGCACCTCAGGTTACAAGGGACGCGTAACCGATCTGTTTGAACTTATAGTGAATAAAAAAGCCAGGAAAGCTGATAGATTGTATGCCTGCGGCCCTCTGCCGATGCTTTCCTCTCTGGTCAGGTCGGCCCGCAAGGCGGGAATTCCGTCGCAGGTCTCTCTGGAGGCGGAGATGGCCTGCGGTGTAGGGGCATGTTTGGGCTGTGTATGCGAGATCGGCCCCCGGAGTGAAAAAGGGGCGGCCAACTACCGGAGGGTCTGCAAAGACGGCCCCGTTTTTCCGGGGGAGGCGGTGATTTTTGATGAATCGTGAACCGGATCTAGCCGTAGATATAGCGGGGATACAGATGAGAAATCCGTTAATCGCCGCTTCCGGATGTTACGGATACGGACAGGAATATACAGGCTACATATCTCCTGAAAAATGGGGAGCTATTACGGTGAAGGGAACGACCCTCAATCCCCGGGAAGGCAATCCTCCTCCGCGCATCGTGGAGACACCTTCCGGGCTTATCAACGCGATAGGGCTCCAGAATCCCGGCATAGAGAAGGTCTTGAAAGAGGAGATCCCGGCGATGCGGGGGCATGATGTGCCTTTAATAATCAACATTTCCGGGGAGACCGTGGAAGAATATGTCCTGCTGGGAGAGCTGATTTCCCGTGCCCGCGGGGTTGCCGGGCTGGAGCTGAATATATCCTGCCCCAATGTGGAACGGGGCGGTATTGCCTTTGGTTCAGATCCGTTGCTGGTCAAGGAGCTGGTATCGGCCGTCAGGCGTTGTTATCCGGGCCCCTTGATTGTAAAGCTCTCGCCCAATACGGATCGGTTGCCCCTGATCGCGACGGCGGCGGAAGAGGGGGGGGCCGATGCTCTCTCTCTGATCAATACCCTGAGGGCGATGGTTGTGGATATAGAAAGACAGCGGCCGGCGCTGGCAAACGTGATCGGCGGCCTTTCCGGGCCGGCAATCCGTCCCGTAGCAGTCAGAGCCGTCTGGGAGGTCGCTGCCGTGGTGGAGATCCCGCTCATCGGGATGGGGGGGATTACTTCCGCTTCCGATGCGCTGCAATTTATACTTGCTGGGGCAACGGGGGTGGCCATCGGCACGGGTAACTTTCTCAATCCGCTGATCGCCATCGAGATTACGGAAGGAATCAAGGAATATATGAGACGTAAAGGCTTCCTGAAGGTGACGGAGATGATCGGAGCAGCACAAAGGTGATGATTGTATGCGCATAGGTATACAC
>JBASYW010000133.1:0-3785 GCA_049277715.1 Dethiobacteria bacterium
GTTTTAACACTGGCCACCGATGGCTCGGTGACCACCAGCATCAGATCCACCCCGCGGGCAGTTCCCCGGGTCAGGTGTTCGATACCGGCGCTCATATCTATAATCACAGGCTGACTCTTATCCAGTAAAAGCGAATTGAGGATTGACTGGAGGAATGAATTCTCCTTACAATAACATGCGGAGCCCCCTTGTTTTATGCCCCCCATCTTGAAAAAAAGAATCTGCCCCTCTTTTAAACAATAATTCTCGAGGATATCTTCCACATCGGGGTTCAGATCCACCAGCATTCCTCCGCCGGCGTTCTTTTTCTCAATTACATCTTTCATCTCGATGAGGGGTACAAGACTATCCAATTTTTCCGGATCAAGCCCCAAGGTTATCCCCAAACTCGTATCCGGATCGGCATCGATCGCATATACAGGTGTACCTAAATCGGCAAAACACCTTATCAAACCTGAGGCCAGCGTAGTTTTACCCACACCGCCCTTACCGGATACCGCAATTTTCACATTTTTCATTCCCTTGTGATGATATTTATTATTGCGTCTATATTCGACGAAGTTTTTGATAATTCCTTTTCCATTATAAAAGTTGCTCTATTCTTAATTTTCATTATATTGGGAGTGTATTGGCAATTAATATAAAACTCATTTGTTGATGATGTTTTAAATTATCGGCTGAAAAACAGGTCGTTTTTTGGCGTAAAGAAAGGGCATACCCCGTATGCCCTTTCTCCCATTTTTTGTTTTTTTAAAACCCGGCCCTCCGGATCCGATTAAACCCTGGCCGGCGGATTATTTCTTTACCTTCTTTTTAAAGATAAATTTTTCATTTTTCACATCGGCAATGATACCATCACCGGAAACAATTTTGCCCTGCAGCATCTCTTCGGAGATACCGTCTTCCAGACGCTTCTGTAACGTTCTCCGCAGAGGGCGCGCCCCATAAAGCGGATTGAATCCCTCTTTGATAAGCTGATCCTTGGCTGCCTGCGAAACCTCCAAAGTCATGTTGTACTCTTCCAAACGTCTGTTCAGTTCCTTCAACATAATATCAAGGATCTCGATGATGTGATTCTTGTTGAGATTATGGAAAACCGTAACCTCATCCAAACGGTTCAGAAATTCCGGCCGGAAAGTCCTCTTCAGTTCTTCAAGGACCCTCTCCTTCATCTGTTCGTAAGAGGCCTGCTCATCATCGGAACGGAAACCCATCCGCGCCTGTTTCTTGATAAATGTGGCCCCGACATTGGAGGTCATCACCACGACCGTGTTTCTGAAATCAACCGTCCGGCCCTTCCCATCGGTCAGCCTTCCATCTTCAAGAATTTGCAGTAAAGCGTTGTATACATCCGGGTGCGCCTTCTCGATCTCATCGAAGAGGATTACCGAATAAGGTTTTCTCCGCACCTTTTCGGTTAACTGCCCCCCCTCGTCATAGCCGACATAGCCCGGTGGAGCACCTATGAGGCGAGCGACGGTGTGCTTCTCCATAAATTCGGACATATCCAGTCTGATCATCGCCTTCTCATCATCAAAAAGGGCCTCGGCCAGAGCTCTGGCCAGTTCGGTCTTGCCGACCCCCGTGGGACCGAGAAAGATAAATGAGCCGATGGGCCGGTTCGGATCTTTCAATCCGGTATGGGCCCTCCGCACGGCCTTTGATACGGCCGTCACCGCCTCATCCTGGCCGATTACCCGTTGATGCAGTATCTCTTCCAGCTTTAAAAGCCGTTCCGATTCTGCTTCAATCAGCCGCTTGACCGGAACACCGGTCCAGCTGGCCACAATGTGGGAGACATCCTCTTCGGATACCACGACCTGATCGGACACCCCCTTCTTCTGCTCCCATTCCCTCAGCAATTCACCCAGTTCTTCTTTGAGTTTCTGCTCCTGATCCCTCAGCTTGGCTGCAAGTTCGAATTCCTGATTTCTGACCGCCGCCTCCTTCTCGTTTTTGAGATTTTCAACTTTATCCTTGACCTCTCTCAGATCCGGAGGCGTGGTGTAATTGCGAATTCTCACCCTTGAGGCAGCCTCATCGATAAGATCGATCGCTTTGTCGGGAAGAAACCGATCGGCGATATATCGATCGGAAAGGTTGACCGCCGCCTCAAGCGCCTCATCGGTAATCTTTACCTTATGGTGAGCCTCGTATCGATCCCTCAGTCCCTTCAGGATAGCGATGCTCTCCTCCTTGGTGGGCTCACCCACCTGGATGGGCTGAAACCTCCGCTCCAGAGCCGGGTCCCTCTCCACATGTTTACGGTACTCATCAATCGTTGTGGCGCCTATACATTGCAGCTCTCCCCGCGCCAGGGCCGGCTTGAGAATGTTGGAGGCATCGATGGCCCCTTCCGCGGCGCCGGCGCCGATAATGGTGTGCAATTCATCGATAAACATAATAATATTTCCCGCCTGACGCAATTCCTGTATCAGTTTGCGCAGACGTTCCTCGAACTCACCACGGTATTTGGTGCCGGCAACAATAGCAGAAAGCTCGATGGTAACTACCCGTTTACCGTTTAATATCTCCGGCGTACTGCCTTCCATGATCCTCTGGGCCAGGCCTTCCGCAATGGCCGTCTTACCCACCCCGGGCTCTCCTATCAGACAGGGGTTATTCTTGGTGCGGCGGCTCAGAACCTGGATCACCCTCTCGATCTCTTTTTCCCTCCCGATAACCGGATCGAGTTTGCCTTCCCGGGCAAGCTGGGTCAGATCACGCCCGTAAGCATCGACCGTCGGGGTCTGTTGGCCCGGCTTCGCGCTACGGAATCCGCCGCCGTGACTCTCCTCACCGCCGAGCAACTGGATTACCTCCTTGCGCGCACGTTTGAGATCAATGCCGATGTTGGTCAGAACCTGGGCGGCGATTCCTTCTCCTTCCCGGAGCAGCCCCAGCAGCAGGTGCTCCGTACCGATATAATTATGCCCCAGATTCTGGCTCTCCTCGATGGAAAGTTCAATCACTCTTTTGGCCCTCGGGGTATAGCTTATTGATTGGGAAAGGGTCTTCTCTCCCTTGGGGATGATCTTCTCCACTTCCTGCCGCAACCTGTTAAGATCAATGCCTGCATTCTGTAATACACGGGCGGCAATCCCCGCTCCTTCCTTTACCAGACCCAGTAAAAGATGTTCCGTACCGATAAAATTATGATTGAGCCTGCGGGCTTCATCCTGGGCAAGAACCAGAACCTGTTGCGCCCGCTCGGTAAAACGTCCGAACATAAACATATCTCCATCACTCCTTTATAATATATTAATTTGCAAAATTATAGAGCTTATGCCTGAATAGCTTAAAATGCATGATAACTGTCCACACCTATGCTTTTATTTCCTGCAGCCGTTTTCTTACCTGTTTAGCTCTTTCCTTATCTCTCTCCCGGGCATTCAATTCCTTGCCGGCAATGATCTGCAAACAGGCGGGCCTGATCACAATCAGCAGTTCATTGAGCAGCTTACGGTTGACCCCTCCCGATATAAGTCCCAGCTCAAATCCCAGCCGGATATCGGAGATAAGCTGCATCGCTTCCTGACTGCTGATGATGTGAGCATGCTTTAAAATACCCAATGCTCTGGAGCTGCGGTCGGCAATTTTATCCCGGTTGTGGTTCAATAATGACTGGCAGGCGGCATTCTCCTGTTCGATAACTTGGCGGGTAACGCTAAAAAGATTTCTGATTATCTCCTGCTCGGACTGGCCAAGGGTTATCTGGTTGGATAATTGCACCAGATTGCCGATTACCTCGGTACCTTCCCCGTACAAACCCCTTACGGCCAGAC
>JBASYW010000134.1:0-3521 GCA_049277715.1 Dethiobacteria bacterium
CAAAAAACGGTCACAATCACAACCCACTTTACAGTCCGGGCGTCCGCATCCCACCCCCGGCCCAAGATCAAAATAAATTTCCGAAGACGGGCCGCAAGGACCGGTCCCGATCTCCCAGAAATTATCCTTTTTCCCCATCCGGATTATCCGTGCCGGTGGCAGGCCGATATCTTCCCTCCATATATCGGCAGCCTCCTCGTCCTCCTCATAAATACTGACCCACAGTTTGTCTGTGGGAAGCTTGAGGATCTGCGTAACAAACTCCCAGGCCCATAATATCGCCTTGCCTTTGAAGTAATCCCCGAACGAAAAGTTTCCGAGCATCTCGAAAAAAGTGGCATGCCTCCCGGTAACTCCTACCAGTTCGATGTCCGGAGTACGCACGCATTTTTGACAGGTAGCCATACGCAGGTGTGGAGGAGTCTTCTCGCCGGTGAAATATGGTTTCAAGGGAGCCATCCCCGCACCGATAAGCAGTAATGTGGGATCATCTTGCGGTATCAGAGAGTAACTGGGCACGATCAGATGATCTTTACGGGCAAAAAAGTCCAGAAACAGAGAACGTATCTCACGGCTTTGCATAACCAACCTCCCTTAAAACTTAAACCAATTATATTATCTCTCCATAGTAGTGTCAACAACATCGCCGGCGGAAATACCCGGAATAGAGGCGGTCCGGCCGCAGGTTCCCCCGGCCGCGCCGGGGTCTCTTCCCCATCAATATTTGCCCTTAAAACTGCGGCAAATCTTATCATCGGGCACGTGCATCATGACGATACTATCTGTAAGAAACATCTAAAAGATGTTTGGCGATAATCCGCAGAACTGCGGCAACGGGGAGGGCAAGCAACAGGCCGGCAAAACCAAATAATTTCCCGGCCGCCAGTAACAGCAGGATAACCACGAGGGGGTGAAACTTGAGACTGTGGCTGAATATCAGGGGGGCGATTAAATTTCCTTCCACCTGCTGGATAATCAGAATTAACAACGTAACTTTAATCGCCTGTGCAGGTGAGGAAATAAAGGCCACGATAACGGCAGGGATGCCCCCGATAAAAGGGCCGATGATCGGTATAAAGTTGGTCAATCCGTTCAGAAACCCCAGAAAGAGAGCAAACTTTACATCGAGCAGGAGCAGCCCCAGGTAGACCATCAGACCGACCAGAAAGCTGATCAGGACCATGCCTCTCAGGTAGCGCCCCACAGCCGTATCGATCTCCTTGCCGATGACCGTGAACCGCCGCCGGGCATGGGAAGGGATGGAATTTATGATCCATGCCTTGATCTCCTGCTTATCCCTGATAATAAAAAATGTAAAGATGGGAACCAGAATCATGATCACCATGCTATTAAAAAAGCTGATGATGAAGCCATAGATGTTTTCCAATCTGGAAACCAGCGCCGACTCGATCCCCGCCATGTTCTGATCGATGATCTCTCTTACCGGCGGCGGCAAATTGAAGCGACGGTAATCATCCTGAAGATTTAATAAATATTCATGGGCTTTCCGGGCATAATGGGGAAAGTTGGTACCCAGCTCCTGCAGATCGTTGAGAAGGTTGGGTAAAAACCGGATACAGGCCACCAGGATCAGTAATCCGAAAACGATGTAGATCACCAATATGGCCAGCGCTCTGGAGATATTGCGCTTCTCCATGAAATCCACAATCGGATTGAAAAAGTAAGCAATGATCAGAGCAATGATGAAGGGGGTAAAAATAAAATATATTATCTCCCTGTGCCGGTAGATATAGATCAGGAACAGGATCAGCAAGGCGACAACAAGGATGATCCCCCCGGCTGCTTTTATAAAGGGCATAATTGCATTACGCTCTTGCTTCATCATCGGCCTCACATAAATAAAGCGTTTTTTATTATTATGCCCCCGGAGGATTAAAAATTAATGGCCCCTTGGCCTTGCAGCTTGTAGATCAAAGCAGAAATGATATGATCAGGTCTGCTTGCTTTTCAGCTCGACCAGAGAACCGTCTTCTTCCACGAAGAACATCTTGATCTTATCTCTGCCGCGAATCTCAAATTCGATCAGGCAGTCCCAGCAGTAGTACTGCCTGTTGCCGATCTTGCCCGTGTTTATCTGATGACAGAGCGGACATTGGATCACATCCATTTCGAGACCTCCCGAAATTATTGATATTACGGTTATTATGGTCAAAATAGGAGCAAAGAATTCCCGGCATCCTCTTGGATAAAATAAATATACTGCGAAGGGCAAGAACCGTCTTAAAGCCGAGCGTTGATGGTGCCGCCGCCAAGGACTTCATCATCCAGGTAGAAGACCACGGCCTGGCCGGGAGTGACGGCCGATTGACGGGTGGCAAATTGCAGACGGGCATGGCCGTCCTGATCGGGGGGATGGAGGGTGGCCGGAGTTTCATCGGCACGGTAACGGATGCGGGCCATAACCCGAAGCGGCTCTGCCGGAGGATGGCCGGCGATAAAATTAAGATCGGAGGCGATGAGCCCGGCGGCAAATGTCTCCTCCTTCGTGCCGACCACGAGGCTGTTATCATCGATATGCATATCTACTACATAGAGCGGTTCAGCGGCAACCAGGCCCAATCCCTTGCGCTGCCCGATCGTATAATACGGAAGACCGCGGTGTTCGCCGAGGCATCTTCCCTCCGTATCGACAATGGGCCCGGGAGGGAAAGTTCCGACCTGATACCGGAGAAACTCGCGGTAATCATCACCCGGGATAAAGCAGACTTCCTGACTTTCTTTCTTTTCCGCCATGGTTAACCCTATCCGGCGGGCCTTGGTTCGGATCGCTTCTTTCGAACTTTCTCCCAGAGGGAAAATAGAACGTGACAGCTGCTCCTGGGTCAATTTGTAGAGCATATAGGACTGGTCTTTACCGGAATCGACCCCTTTTTTAAGAAAATAACGGCGGTGCCGCCGATCCCAGCCGGTACGTACATAATGTCCGGTAGCTAATTTATCGGCTCCCAGTGAGAGCGCTTTATCCAGAAGCACCCCAAATTTGATGTTGCGGTTGCAGACAATACAGGGGTTGGGGGTACGGCCCCGGCGGTATTCATCGATAAAATAACGTACCACCTTTTTTTTGAAGATGTCCCGAACATCCAGCGTATAGTGAGGTATCCCCAGTTGTTCGGCAACCCGACCCGCATCAACGATATCACGGAGCAAGTTACAGCTATCCCCCTCGTGATCCTCATACCGCGGATCACACCAGATGCGCATCGTCAACCCGATAACCTCGTATCCTTCTTCAAGCATGACGGCGGCGGCGACGGAGCTATCCACGCCTCCGCTCATCGCTACAGCGACCTTCTTCATACTCATCTCTCAGGACCCCTTTTTCAAAATCCCAACCGTCCCCGCCCCCGGGTAACATCGTGCAGAACCCGGCGGAGACTTTCTTTTTCGCCGGAACGCAGGAGAAAATCGATTGCCACTTCCGTCCCGTATTCTATACTTATTATTTTCCCCTTTCGCGATGAAATAAGCTTCGTAACCGCCCCCAAATTATCATAGGG
>JBASYW010000135.1:0-2491 GCA_049277715.1 Dethiobacteria bacterium
AAAGATGCGGCGCCGGAGGCCACCGCGGCGGAACAGATGATCGCCATGGCCGGACGCGAGATCGAAAAGATTACCCTGACGCACGGTTACAGTTCCATCCTGGCCGGGGTCGGCGCCTCGCACATGGCCAGCTGGCTGGCCTATTACAGCCTTCTGGATAAAAACAGACAGGTTGCCCTACTGGCGGAGATCGGACTTTACGGTTTTATCCCCCTGCCCGGGGATTCCTTTGTCTTTGCCCTGCGCAATTTCCCCACAGGCCAACTCTACACCGATGTTCTGCATATCCTCGGCTGTTTTGTCTCCGGAAACCCGGGGCGCTGCCTCGGCGTGCTGGGGGCGGCGCAGGTCGATTGCCGGGGAAATATCAACTCTTCGCAGGTTCCCGCCGCCTCGCTCTATCTGGTCGGCTCGGGAGGAGGCAACGATGTCGCCTCGGGCGCATCCGAGGTCGTCGTTGTGGCTGAACAGGCACCACACCGCTTTGTGGAGGAAGTTCCCTTCATCACCTCGCCGGGGGAGAAGGTAACAACGGTGATCTCGCAGTACGGCCTCTTTCGCAAGGATCCCGCCGACGGTATCCTGAAGCTCGCCGCCTACCCGGAGCGCCCCGGCATGACCGAAGCGGAGATCATCGGGGGGATAAAGGAACAGTGCGGCTGGGAACTGCAGCTCTGGCCGGAGCTCGCAGCAATGGCGCCGCCGTCAGCGGCAGAACTGGCCAGGATGCGCTATCTTGATCCCGAACAGTACTTTATCCGCTAGCAACACAGGGGAACGGTTCTCTTTGTTAGAGGCGGGGCATGCCTTGCCCCTAACGGCACGGTTTTATCCGGCGTGTTCGGATAGTCGGTAGGATGCAGCTATAATATTTTGCAAACTCCCGGTTGTCAGATAACGATGTTCTGTAATCCTAAATTGAATAAGGAGGGATTTTGATGACAAGAAAAGTATGGTGGCAAAGAGCGGTATTCTGGGTGCCCGTGCTTCTAGTAGCCGTTGCAGTTTTGATCTGGGCAACCGATTTTCTTCGCTGGCAGATGGTCCGGGGTCTTTTCTGGGGGGGGCCGTCAGCAATTGCACCGGACAGGCAAACAGTAGTTATTATTGACCCCATGCATACGCCTCCGGAGCAAAACCTGATCATGAACCCGGCTTACTGCCTGGCCGATTTTGTAACGCAGCTGGCCGATGTGAATATTGATATCATCCATTATCCGCAGGCGGATGGAACGCGGGTGATGCAAAACAACCCTGTCTGCATTTTGATTTCGGGGCAGACCGCCCCCTGGACCGATTATGACCCGGCAGACCTGGAGCCAATGTTTGGTTTCCTCAAAGAAACCTCCCTGCCTGTACTCGGCATCTGCGGCGGCCACCAGGTTATCGCCCAGGCCTTCGGAGTGCCGGTGGCGCCAATGGGTTACCAGGAGATGGGCTATATTGAAGTAGAGCTGGTAAAGGACGATCCCATTCTACAAGGATTGGACAGCCCGATCACCACATTCAACTGGCATGGTGAGGAAGTGAAGGCCATGCCTCTGGATTTTGATCTCCTTGGTTCGAGCGAAAAATGCCGGGTGCAGATCATGCGACACAGGGAAAAAGAAATCTACGGAGTTCAGTTTCATCCCGAGCTTTCAGGTCGCAAATCCGATGGCAAAATCATTCTGCTCAATTTTTTCCGACAAGCTGGAATCAACCTGCGTTAAAATGGTTTGACCGGTTTTTTTGTTTCCCATTAAGTTAAGAGCAAGCATCATTTCATGAAATTATTGTATTTTTATGGCTGGAGGGAAAATAATTGTAGAAACGGCTGCCTTATTGTAGAAAACACCTGGGCAAAGCAAACAGTGGCATCCACTGCCTTTTTTCATTTTTACCGGGTTGATTTACTTTTATGCCATGGGAATACAAGGCATTCCGGACCCCTGCACATGTCAATCCGAGCCCTTTCATATGTCATTCCAAGCGAAGCGAAAAATCTTGACCGCTTGACCGTAGAGAGCGTTTTTCGAAGTGCAACCTTGTATCATATTCAAAATCTAGAACAAGCCCCCACCTTGCACTTGATGAACGGGGGCAGAGGATCTTCCTTGCACCCATTCCAGTTTTTGATATAATAGAAAATATTTATTGCTCCGTCATCATAAACCTTTCGCAAAATAAAAAGGAGGAATAAGATGAAATCATGGAACAAAATTGTTGGCCGAGCCAGAGACGAGAAAAGAACCTATCTCATGGAACACGAATGCAAAAGCATTCTGGAAGAACAGGGTAGTCCCACCACCGGGGCTTCCGTAGCCCGTACAGCCGATGAAGCGGTGGATATATGCGGCCGTATCGGCTATCCGGTCGTTTTGAAGGTTCTATCCCCTGAAATAGTTCACAAATCTGATGCGGGCGGGGTAAAATTGAATCTGAAAAATGCCGCCGAAGTGAAAGGCGCTTTTGCCGAGATAGAAACTGCCTTTGCCGACAAGGATCTTAT
>JBASYW010000136.1:0-4632 GCA_049277715.1 Dethiobacteria bacterium
TGTAATATATCATAGTGATTAAAATACACCGCGGGGCACGATGCGCATATTTTTCCGGCCGGAAAGAGGATGAGCCGGGTTTTACTGCCGGGCACAGGCCCGGCAATAATTTTATTTTCAAAATGTGAACAACGGGTGGAAAGGGGTGGAGATGATGCGTTACCTAAGTGGCGGAGAATCACACGGGCTTTGCCTTGTGGCGATTATCGAAGGGCTGCCGGCCGGGTTGGCGATCACCTCTGAGTATATTAATGCCCATCTGCGACGGCGGCAACATGGTTACGGACGAGGGGAACGGATGAAGATCGAGAGTGATCGGGTTGAGTTTTTATCGGGATTACGTTTCAATGAGACGATTGGCAGCCCCCTTACCCTGAAGATTGATAACCGGGATGCGGCAAATTGGGAAAAAACGATGATTTCCGAAGGAAGAAAACCGAGAGAACTCAAGACCATGACTTCTCCCCGTCCGGGTCATGCCGATTTTGCCGGGGGATTGAAATATCTGCGCCGCGATTTTCGTGATATCCTGGAGAGGTCGAGTGCCCGTGAAACGGCATTAAAAGTTGCCGTTGGCAGTGTGGCACGGCGCATACTGGAAGAACTGGGAATGAACATATACAGCCATGTGATTTCCATAGGCGACATTGCAAGTAACCAGTCTTTGTCGGGGCAAGATGATAATCAGGTTCGGATCGCGGAAACCGAGATATATGCCGGGATCGAGTCCTCACCACTCCGGTGTGCCGATCGTGCGGCAGAAAAAAAGATAATGGCCATGATCGATAATGCGCAGGAGGCCGGAGATACTTTGGGGGGAGTTTTCGAGATCATCGTGGTAGGCGTTCCCCCGGGGCTGGGAAGTTATGCGCATTGGGATCGGAGGCTTGATGCTCGGGTGGCTGGGGCACTCATGAGCTTGCAGGGGGTCAAGGGCGTGGAAGTCGGGGCAGGGTTTCAGACCGCGGCAAGGAGAGGTTCTTCCGTTCATGACCCGTTTTACTATTCAGATTCAGGAAAGGTTTGCCGCTCTACGAACAGGGCGGGCGGGATTGAAGGCGGTATATCGAACGGAGAGCCTTTGATTTTTAGGGCCGCGTTAAAGCCGATCTCCACCCTGATGAGCCCGCTTCAGAGTATTGATTTTTCCACAGGCAAGGAGGCTCATGCCGCCATAGAACGATCCGATATATGTGCGGTTCCCGCAGCGTCTGTGGTCGGGGAAGCCATTGTAGCCTGGGAGATGGCATCCATCCTGCTGGATACATTCTCTCGGGATACGGTTAAGGAGTTGCAGGCATCATACCGGGCATACCTTGATATGATCGCCCAATACCCCAAAGACATCTGAGGAGACCAAATATATTTGGGGGGAAGGTTCTTGCAGACTATGATCACCATAAATCTCAATCTGGGACATCGTTCATATCCCATCCATGTGGGTAAAAATATTTTAGCGGAACTGGGGGGGCAGCTTGAAGAGGTATCTGCAGGCGGCAGGCTGTTATTGGTTTCCGATGCAACGGTAATGCCTCTCTATGGAGAGATCTGCTGTCAATCTCTTGAGCATGCCGGTTTCGAAGTTTTCACCGCCATGATAAACCCGGGCGAAGGGAGCAAGAGCATGGCCGTAGCGCAGAGTCTTTATGATCGGGCCCTGGAAGCGGGGTTGGATCGATTTTCGCCGATCATCGCCCTCGGAGGAGGAGTGGTCGGAGATCTGGCCGGGTTTGTAGCCTCTACTTATCTGCGGGGGGTTCCTTTTATCCAGGTTCCGACTACGCTGCTGGCTCAGGTTGACAGCAGCGTGGGAGGGAAGGTGGGGATAAACCATCCCCGGGGGAAAAACCTGATCGGTTCTTTTTATCAGCCCCGGCAAGTATGGGCCGATATCTCTACGCTGAACACCTTGGATGAACGTGAGTTTCAGGCGGGGCTGGCAGAAGTAATCAAATACGGGTTGATCAGGGACCGGGATTTTTTTTACTGGTTGGAGGAGAATCTGATATCGTTGGTTAATCTGGAAGAAGAAAGTATGCTCACGGCGATCACCTCCTCCATCAGGAACAAGGCCGCCGTGGTAGAGTTGGATGAGCAGGAGGCAGGTTACAGAAAGATATTGAATCTGGGTCATACTTTTGGCCATGCGTTGGAAGCGGCTGCCGGGTACCGATATTACCTTCATGGAGAAGCGGTGTTGATCGGGATAGAGATGGCCGTATCCCTGGCCGAGAGGCTCAAGCTGATTGCCGGCTGTTATGCGGAAAGAATCAGGGGATTGCTGCAGGTAATCGGCCTTAAACCACCTTTTCCCGGACTTGATCCGGAGAGAGTGATTGAAAAAATCGCCTATGATAAAAAACGCAAGGATGGAACGGTGGTCTTTGTGTTACCCGTTGGTTGCGGCGAGGCGGTAATATATCCCAACCCGCCCGCCAACATGGTTGAAGAAATAATAATATCTTATCTTTCGGGGGAAAGGGACCCACGCTGTTAGGAGGTTTCACTGTTAATCCGGACCTGACGGCAACCTTAGGGGAAGTTTACACAGATACTTGTTACTCACGCATAATTTCGTTAAAATATAGAGGATGTTTTCTTTACAGGAGGCAAGGGATGATCCTGCTGGATGATATACGTAAAAATCACCGGGTGCGTGTTTTTATCGAGAAAGCGGATAAATATCTCGGGCAACTCGGTTACACCGAACACGGTTTCAGGCATACAGAGCTGGTGGCCCGGGTAGCGAGGAAAATAATGCTTGATCTCAACTTTCCCACAAGGGAGGCGGAGCTTGCCGCCATCGCCGGGTATCTTCATGATATCGGTAATGTTGCCGGTCGGGAAGGTCATGACCGGGCCGGGGCAATCATTGCCATGGATATTTTACAGTCTTTGGGAATGCCTCCGGAAGAAGTGGCGGAGGTTGTCGCGGCGATCGGCAACCATGATGAGTCCGAGGGGCGAGTGGTTAACAGGGTATCGGCGGCTTTGATCCTCTCCGATAAGTCGGATGTTCATCGCAGCAGGGTGCGTAATCCGGATATCTCCACCTATGATATCCATGATCGGGTAAACTATGCGGCCGATGAATCCCGCCTGCTTATCAATAGAGAAGAGAAGATAATTACGTTACAGTTGAACATCGATCAGAAGATAAGCCATGTGATGGAATACTTTGAGATTTTTTTGACGAGGATGGTAATGTGCAGACGGGCGGCCACTTTTCTTGATACCCGCTTCAACCTGATTATTAACGGAGCCCAGCTGCTGTAGGGGCTGAGCAGATAAATAATGAAGATTAGTACAAAGAAGGGAGCAAAATGAGAAAACTTGATCTGAAAAGAACCGTTATCTTACTTGTAGTCTGCCTTGCTCTGATTGGTGCAACCGTTGGTATTTTTTCGCAGGCGGATAAGAATATCAATCGAGGGTTGGATATTGGCGGAGGTATTTATATTCTGCTGGAAGCGGTTGAGACCAAAGATCAGAAAGTCGACGGGGAAGCCATTGAACGTGCTATCGCCATTATACAGCACCGTATAGATGAATTGGGCGTGGTTGAACCCTTGGTTCAGAAGCAGGGAGAGCGGCGCATCCGGGTGGAGCTGCCCGGGTATGAAGATGAGATACTGGCCCGTGAGGTGATCGGACGGACTGCGCAGCTCAGATTTGTTGGTCCCGACGAGAAAGAGATATTGACGGGAGCTCACCTCAAAGATGCGCGGGTGATCAGGGACCCGCAGACGATGCAGCCTCAGGTGGCCATAGAACTGGATGCGGAAGGAGCCGGTGCTTTTGCGGCGGCGACGAGAGAGTTTTTTGGCCAGCCGATCGTTATCTATCTGGACGAAGAGGTTCTTTCCGCACCCACGGTCCAGGCGGTTATCGAAAACGGAAATGCGGTTATTACCGGTTCCCGTACCGCGGATGAAGCGGCATATCTGGCCCTGATGCTACGCAGCGGTTCTCTTCCCGTAACTTTGAAAGAACAGGAATTTCGTCTGGTAGGCCCTACCTTGGGGGATCGTACGGAGGAGATCGGCCTCTGGACGGCGGCTATTGGATTTCTAGCTATATTTCTGTTCATGTTGATTTATTACCGTTTTGCCGGTCTGATGGCCGGTGTGGCGCTGATATTTTATCTGGGGTTGGTGATAGGAAGCCTGATGCTGCTGAATGCTACTTTGACCCTTCCGGGGATCGCCGGATTTATCCTCTCTATCGGTATGGCGGTGGATGCCAACGTGATCATCTTTGAGCGGATCAGGGAGGAATTCAGAGGGGGCAAGGGGATGCTGTCATCCCTGGAATCAGGGTTTGAACGTGCTTTTCGCACGGTCCTTGATGCCAACGTGACCACCATCATTGCCGCCGTCATTCTCTTTGCTCTCTCCTCGGGAGCAATAAGAGGTTTTTCGGTTACCCTCATCATCGGGATTATTTGCAGTATGTTTACTTCGGTAGTGATAACGCGCCTGCTGCTAAGGTTGGCTTTTCGCAGTAAAATTCTTCATAAAGGTTCTTCTCTGGGGGTGAAAATGTCATGATTACCAAGCATCGTAAAACGATTTTTATGGCATCGGGGGCATTGATACTGTTGATGCTGGTCTCTCTGGTTTATAATATGGG
>JBASYW010000137.1:0-2727 GCA_049277715.1 Dethiobacteria bacterium
GGAGAGATCAACCCGGTCACGGGTGGTTTTGGCTATATCGGGGAGCAGAGCCAGATAGGGGCATACATAAGCGGTATAGAGAAAGAAATAGATTCCGAGCATTAAAGCAAGATATATGTAGTTCCATGCCGATTTTTCGGGAAAGATGGGATAGAATATGGCAATAAAGACAAGAACATAGAAAACTCCGCTGCAGGCCATAAAAGGGATGCGCCGGCCCCATTTACTGCTATGGTTATCAGATAGACGGGCAATGAGAGGGTCGGCCAGGCCGTCGACAACTCTTCCGAAGAACATAATTAATCCAAAAACGAGGGGTTCCGCCAGTGAATAACCGCGTTCCAAAAAACTGGTTACATAGAAAGGATAAACCCAGAGGAGCATCAGACGATCTATCAGGGCTGATCCCGTTGAACCGGCGCCATACAGTATTTTGTGGATTAGTCCAAGCTCTTTTTGTTTCTTCATCGGCATTAATCGGTTCCCGTCTTATTTATACCAGTGCTTCAATGCATACCTAATTTTTATTATTCTACTTCATACCACCGTTTCCCTTTATTGTCTGGCCTTATGTCCGGCCTTAATATTTGTGCCGGGAAATTCCTTGTCTTATCCATTCTATTATGATCATCATCGATCATGGTGTACCCGGTAATACCCGCCCGGATATCACCGACGAGCCTTCCGGGGTTATCGTCAAAGAATCGGACGGGGCCGGAGGCGAAGATCAAAGAAGGCTTATTCGGCATGGATCGGGTATAATACAGGTAAGAATTTGTCGTAAACTGATGACTGAAGTAAGAAATTACAGAAAGGATGGCGTCCGAGATGGGAAAAAAAACATGGACCGTTTTGGCTATAGCAGCGACCGTTACCGCCGTGGCAGCGGCGGCAATGGTGTTTATACACCTGAGAAAATCCGGCTACGTCAGCCCCCTGAACATAACCTACTCATTTGTTTATGAATAGACCAAAAATCAAATATGCGGCCTTTAGCTTTTTATCAACTATCAATGTAACCAATAATAAGGATAATAATTATTGCCGGCACCGGAAACTCTCTTTTGAAAGTTTAATCCCATCAATGGTCATGGTCATGCTCTTGCTCCTGTTCATCGGACCTAATCTCGAAGAGAGGCGATTCTTCGGGATTATCGGCGATCCATAATTCTTCGGCGGCTATATGATAGCTCACATCATCCAGAAGATGGATCTGTTCTATGCTCAGGAAAGAAGAGCGCAGGAAAGAGACGCCCCCTTCCCGGATACCCATCTGCAACAGCTCTCCGCCCGGGAAAAAGCCGTCGGCCAGGTCCCGGTTTACCAGACTGGTAACCAACTCAATGCGCTTGATCATACCGGTCAATGTATGGTCGGGAGCTAGAGCACTCTGATCACGATCACAGCCAATAAACCAGATATCATTCTCCCGGCAGACCCCGGCAACGCCTTCTCCCGCTTCTCCGGCGGCATGGTAAATCACGTCGGCGCCGGCAGCGAACATCGCTGTCGCAGCGGCAGCCGCTTTTTCGTTATCGGAACGAGATTGTATATACTCCACCAGTACCTTGGCTTCAGGATTTGAATAAGCGAGACCGGCCCGGAAACCGGCTTCATAGCGAGCGCCGGCCTCGTCTTTCAGGCCACCCACAAACCCGACGACGCCGCTTTCAGTCGTGTTCCCCGCCACCAGGCCCATCAGAAAACTCCCCTCATTCTCCAGGTAGGAGATATAGAGAACGTTTTTAAGGTAATCCTTGGGATCCTCGGGATGCCAGTCAACGATGATAAAGTTCCGGGTGGGGTTCCGGCGGGCAATACTCTGAATATCTTCCGCCATTCTCGGTTCAAGTGACCATACATATCCGGCCCCGGAGAGCAGAGCTTTTTGGATAGACTCAAGATAATAAGTATCGCTCCGTGTCTGATTGAATTCGGTCTTCCAGTCCGGATATTGTTTGTTAAAGGCTTCCAATGCGCTTCGGGCAAGCTGGTTATAAGGGATATCTTCCAAAGTAAGGTTCATCCCAACCATGAAAACAGATTGATTCCGGGGCGAACATCCTCCCATTATTATCAACAACAACAAGGCCACGATGATCAGAATCGGGAATCCTGTCTTTCTCATACCTTGAATACCTCCTCTGTAAACGGATGCCAACATTGAAAAGTATCCATAACTTTCTGGCGCCTGTCGCTTCAATTTATATCAATTCAATTTTACAATATCAATACTGTTTTTGTCCATCACTGTGTGAGCAATGCATTAACCCCGGCCCGGCGTTACTTCTGTCCACATATTCTACTGTTGTTTATGAAGAAATGAAGGTGCTTGCCAAAAACCCAAGATCCTTCGCTTCGCTCTGGATGACAGGATAAAAATATTGTCATTCAGAGGGAGCCCTTTTTATTGTCATTCAGAGGGAGCGGTAGCGACCGAAGAATCTTAACCACTCTCGTGCCGCCATCATCACTCGGAAGGTAATCACCACAGGCCCATCGCCGGCTTCATGTTTATATACCAGCTTTATCCTAGGCGAAATGTTGGTTTTCTCACAAGATCCTTCGCTGCGCTCTGGATGACAGGATAAATAAACAGAATGACAGGTGGGGGCGCTCGGAACTGTTCCCCCCTTTGAAAAAGGGGGGCCAGGGGGGATTTATTTGACTGTTCCCCCTTTGGAAAGGGAAGATAGGAAAAATTCACGATATAGTGTACCGATGATC
>JBASYW010000138.1:0-16124 GCA_049277715.1 Dethiobacteria bacterium
GGAAGTTACCGATATGAAACGAAGCGTAAATGCAGACGTCGCCAGCTCTACTTTTGATGAACGGCCGGAAAACCATATCCGTGTCGCCGAGCTGGTATGGGAGCGGGCGCAGCGTTTGGTGGAACATGGCCGTGATGTAGCCATTCTGTTGGATAGCATCACGCGGTTGGCGCGTGGATATAACCTGGTTATCCCTCCCAGCGGCCGAACTCTATCCGGGGGTATCGATCCGAGCGCCTTTTATAAACCGAAACGTTTCTTCGGGGCGGCCCGGAAGATAGAGGAGGGGGGCAGCCTGACCATTATCGCTACCGCTCTGGTAGATACCGGCAGCCGTATGGATGACGTCATCTACGAAGAATTTAAAGGAACCGGTAACATGGAACTTCACCTGGATCGCCGGCTGGCGGACAGGAGAATCTTCCCGGCCATCGACATTTCCCGTTCCGGAACGCGTCGGGAGGAGCTCTTGCTGGATGAGGATAAGATAGATCTCATGTGGGCCTTGAGAAGGGCGATGGGCGGCTCCTCGAATGCCGAGTTTCTGGAATTGCTCTTGAATAAATTGAAACAGACCAATCATAATGAAGATTTTCTGAGCAACATGCATAGTCTGTAATACGTCTCCCAAATCATTTATCCCCAACACATCTTCCCCCCGGCAAGGTATATTTTGGGAAACATGGGTACAAACTATCAGAAAAATCCTATGTTATGTCATTTCTCTGCAATATTTGCGGCAGGAAGATGGTGACGGGAGGTTTAAAATGTTTTTTAGAGACGTATCCTGCAGTACCAAAGCCGGTAAAATTTTGCACTATGCCCTGGTAGCGAGCATATTGTGGGGGAGTACCGTATTTGCAGGCAGCACAGGCAATCTTGATCAGGAAGGTGTGGTACCCCGCTATTATAATCAACTGAGAAATTATATCGCGGCCAAGGTAAGTCCCGCGCCCGAAAACACACTCGAGATTATCACCCACCGTGTAGAATCCGGTGATACGTTATCTCATATTGCGCAAAAATATGGTACCGATATCCGGACCATCGTTTCTCTTAACGGGCTTGATGATCCCAACCTTATCTATCCGGGTGAAGATCTGGAGATATTGAGTGCAACCGGCCTCGTGCATACCGTACAGGCCGGAGAGACCCTCGATGAGATTGCCTCTTCTTACTATGCCGCTAAAGATGAAATAATCAGGCTGAGCCGGAACCCGCAAAAATCATTGAGGGAAGGGGAACGGCTGTTTATTCCGGCCGACAGCTCGGCGGCGCTCTCACGGAGTGCCTCGGGGACGTCAACCAGAGTGCCTGCTTTTATATGGCCGCTGGAGGGAACGATCAGTTCGCATTATGGATGGCGAGGGCAGGAGTTCCATTATGGCCTTGATATCGCGGCTTCTTCAGATACACCGATTGTTGCCGCCGCCGATGGTACCGTTTTATACAATCAATACCGTGGGCGATATGGCTTGCTGGTGGAGATCGAGCATGGAGAATGGATGACGAGATACGCCCATAACTCCAAAGTGCTGGTAGTGCCGGGTCAGAAAGTGTACCGCGGAGAGGAGATCTCCCGCGTGGGTTCAACGGGCAATTCTACCGGGCCCCACCTGCATTTTGAGATAATTTACCGGGGCGAACGTCTAAATCCGATTAAATATCTCCCCTAAACGGTTTGCGTTCATCTCACCCTTGCAAATAGAAGAACAAAAAAGGATTGGCTCCGACTTGTTGTTAGTATAAAGTCATGGGCGCGGGTATTAGAGGTATTTATTTGGAAAGAGGAGAAGCAGGCCCCCCGCCCGTCATTGCTATGAAAGCAATATTTTTATCATCACGATGATAAAGACGGTACGGAGTGGTTAAGATCCTTCGGTCGCTAACGCTCCCGCTAAGATGACAATGAAGGGGGGCGCGTGAAAATTTGAGCGTAGCGAGGAATCCGACACAGCAGGCTATGAAGGGTTTTTAAAAACCCACAGTATCTTTACACACGCGCGACTTATTAAACGTTGCTTTATCATAATTAGTGTGCTATGATATTTGCGGTAATTGTCAGGAGGGGAGGTATAAGCATGAAAGAGGAGATTCATCCGAAATATTACCGGGCCAAAATAACCTGTGCATGCGGGGAATCTTTTGAGACAGGCTCCACAAAAGAGAATATCAAGATAGACATATGTTCTCGTTGCCATCCCTTCTTTACCGGCAAACAGAAGTTTGTAGATACCGGCGGAAGGGTGGAGCGGTTTAAACGTAAATATGGGATGTAGCGAAGCAGAGCTATTGGTAATCCAGCAGGGCGAAGTGCGATTATTTTAGCTCTGTTTTTTTATATTCCGGGGAGGAAAGTACGTTGAAAGAAGAGCAATTGATCGGGGGCCAGGCTGTTTTGGAAGGCGTGATGATGCGTAACCGTGAAGCGATGGTCATCGCCTGCCGCGATCCACGGGGAGAGATCAAGATTACCCGTCAGAAAATATCGCCTCTGGCAGACCGATATCCCTTCTGGGGATGGTTCTTTTTCCGAGGTATCGTGGCCTTCTTCGAATCGTTGATCATCGGGGTCCGGGCGTTGAATATTTCAACGGAACAGGCTCTGGAAGCGGAAGAGGAGACGATGAGTCCGGCATATACGTTTATCAGTGTCTTTCTGGGGCTGGCCATCGCCATCGGCCTTTTTTTTCTCCTGCCCACTTTTCTGGTCCGTTATCTTCCGTTCGTCTTCCCCACGTTGAAGAGCCATCCGCTGATCTTGAATCTGGTTGAGGGTCTCCTGAGAATAGCTCTGTTTGTATCATATATATTGGCCATCTCGCTCTGGGGCGAGATCAAGGAATTTTTTGCTTACCACGGTGCCGAGCATAAGGTGATCAATTGCCTGGAGGCGGGGGAGGAACTGGTAGTTGAAAAAGCAGAGAAATACAGCGTTCAACATCTGCGGTGCGGAACCAGCTACCTGCTTATCGTGATGGCGATCAGCATCCTGCTATTTTCTTTCTTTGGCTGGCCTTTGCTGTGGCAACGGTTTTTAATCAGATTAGCCTTGCTTCCGGTTATCGCCGGCATTGCTTATGAGATCATCCGCTGGTCATCAAGAAGCAGGATTAGATACCTGAAGTATATCGTTTATCCGGGGTTGTGGCTGCAGAAGCTTACGACCAATGAACCGAACCGGGATCAGATCGAGGTGGCTCTGGCTTCGTTGAAAGCGTTGCTCGGCACGGAAGAGACGTTGACGGCGGAGGAGGGTGAGAAACATGTTGAAAAAACTAGATAGTATTGAAAAAAGATTCACGGAGTTGGAAGAAAAGATCAGTTTGCCGGAGATCATAGCTCAGAAGGATCTATGGCAGAAGTATCTAAAGGAACATTCCGCCCTGATGGAGACCGTAAACACTTACCTTGAATTCAAGAAAACGTGGAGTGATCTTCGTCAGGCCGAAGAGATGTTGGCCGAAGATCCCGATAAAGAGATGACTGATTTTCTGAAAGAGGAGATGCAGAAACTTTCGGAACAGAAAAAAGAACTGGAAGAGCGCCTAAAAGTGCTGCTCATCCCCCGGGATCCGGGAGATGAAAAAGATGTGATTATCGAGATAAGGGCCGGGACCGGTGGTGAGGAGGCCGCCCTTTTTTCGGCAGACCTGATGCGGATGTACACCCGTTATGCGGAACGCAACAACTGGAAAGTCGAGCTTCTGGATATGAACTCCACGGATATCGGAGGAATCAAGGAGGTCGTATTTGCGGTGGAAGGCAAGAACGCATACAGCCGCCTTAAATTCGAAAGCGGAGTGCATCGTGTACAGCGAGTGCCGGTAACCGAATCCGGTGGCAGGATCCACACTTCGGCGGCCACGGTGGCGGTGCTCCCCGAGATGGAGGAGATCGAGGTGGAGATAAAGCCTCAGGATTTGCGTATCGATATCTTCTGTTCAACCGGGCCGGGAGGCCAGAGTGTAAATACCACTCAATCGGCCGTGCGCATCACCCACCTGCCCTCGGGGGTGGTGGCCACCTGCCAGGATGAGAAATCTCAGTTAAAGAACAAAGAAAAGGCAATGAGGGTCTTACGTTCCCGCCTCTATGAGAAGATCCGGCAGGAGCAGGAGGCGGAGTTGGCTCTGGAACGGAGAAATCAGGTTGGCTCCGGAGATCGGAGCGAACGGATCAGAACTTATAATTTTCCTCAAAACCGGGTTACGGATCACCGCATCAAATTGACCCTGCATAAGCTCGATACGATTCTTGACGGCGTGCTGGATGAACTCATCGATCCGTTAATCAGAAATAACCAGGCCCGGAAGTTGTCCATGGTGGGTGAATAATAGATGGATCAACCCTGTGCAACCATTGCGGGGACGCTACTCCGGAATGCCGCCGCAATCCTCAGGAGCGCAGGTATCAGCGGGAGCCGCAACGAGGCCGAGATAATTTTAGCCGCGATACTGAAGACCCCGCGCTGGAAGTTGATCGTCAATGCCGCGCAAGAAATCCCTCCTCATATAGAAAGCATCTATAAAAAATCGATCATGACAAGGGCCGACCATTGCCCTCTGGCCTACATCCTGCAACGGAAGGAGTTCTACGGAACCGATTTCCATGTCTCCCCGGAGGTGCTGATTCCCCGGCCGGAAACCGAATTTGTTGTCGAGGCCGTGATTGCCGCCCTCGCGGAAGAGGGGAGAGAAAAGGGGAAAGGCCTGAAAATAATCGAGCTGGGTACGGGAAGTGGCGCGATCGTGATAACCCTGGCGCTGCTTCTGCCCGAGGCTTCTTTCCGAGCCGTGGATATCTCCGTGGAGGCGCTCAATATTGCCCGGAAGAATGCTCATGCTCAGGGGGTTGATAAAAGAATCCGGTTCTTGAAGAGCGATTACTGGGAGATATTTAACGATAAAGAAGAGTGCTTCGAGGTGATCATATCCAACCCGCCCTATATCCCCAGCGGTAAAATCAAAACGCTTCCGCCCGGGGTAAGAAAATATGAACCTCTCCAGGCACTCGATGGCGGCCGGGATGGCCTTGACGGCTACCGTTCCATCCTGTCCGGATTACAGGAGCATGCTTCCCGGCCGGCGCTGCTGGTTCTGGAAGTGGGCGTTGAGGTTGCGGCTGCGGCGAAAACATTATGCACACAGGAGGCCGCGGTCGTCTCGTTGAACGTCGTCAAAGATTATCAAGGCCACGATCGGGTTATCGTGGCCCGGCTGGAATGAACCGCCGTTAAAGGTTTTTCCCCGTAGAGGTAACCGTAAGCTTCCCGTGCAAGACCCCTTTTACACTCAAGAGACGATCGGCAACCTCCTTTGCTTCCCTGGCCTTGCCTTTGACCACAAGAATCTCGAGGCAGTTATGATGATCCAGATGGACATGCATCGTGGAAAGGATGAGCTGGTTGTAAGCATGCTGCAGTTCGGTTAAAAGATCGGAAAGCCCCCTGGTATGGTGATTGTAAACCAGCGTTATTGTTCCCGCCACCTCTTCATTTTCATCTTTCCAATCCCGCTCCACAAGCTGATTACGGATCAGATCCCTGATTGCTTCCGAGCGGTTGCTATAACCCTTACTCACTATCTCCTGATCAAAACGGGCCAGAAGATCTCTGTCGATAGAGATGCCAAACCTGGTTAATTGCGACACTCCGTTATACCCCCCTTCTCTTTTCCCTGGAACAAGGGCCGCATACTGCGTAATAAATTATACCATAACCGCCGCACATTATTACACCATCATGGTCTAAAGAAAACATAATATGGCAATAATATAAGCAGAAAACAATTTATTGCGGGGTGAGGAGGGGTAAGATGTTGCCGAAGAAAGTCCAGATAAGCGGAGTAAATACCTACAAACTCCCCACAATTAACAACAAAAAAATGATTGAACTGTTGCGTGATTTAAAGGACGGGGATGAGAGCGCACGGCAGAAGCTGATCGAGGGAAATTTGCGTTTAATTCTCAGTATTCTGCAGAGATTCAAAAATCGTGGGGAATCCATGGACGACCTCTTCCAGGTGGGGTGTATCGGACTGATGAAGGCGATCGACAACTTCAAGCTTGATCAGAATGTTAATTTTTCCACCTATGCCGTCCCGATGATCATCGGGGAGATAAAACGTTATCTGCGGGACAATAACAACAGCATCCATATCAGCCGTTCCATAAAGAACCTTGCCCACCGGATACAGCAGACCCGCGAGATGCTCACGAAGGATTATCTGCGGGAGGTCACCCTCAAAGAGATCGCCGATGAACTCGATATCACCGTTGAAGAGGTGGTATTTGCCCTGAATTCATGCAATGATCCGCTCTCCCTGCACGACCCCGTCTTCAACGATAGTACCGATCCGGTCTATGTCATGGATCTCATCAGCGACCAGTGCCATACTGCTGAAAAATGGATTGAAAACATCGCCATCAAAGAGGCTCTGGATAAATTACCCCCCCGGGAGAAAGAGATTCTTGAAGCGAGGTTTTTTGAGGGGAAGACGCAGCTTGAAATCGCCGGAGAGATCGGTATCTCTCAGGCCCAGGTTTCCCGGCTGGAGAAGGCGGCATTGAAGTTCCTGCGCAATCGGTACTATGAAGATCAGGAAGAGCAGAGAGAGAGGGAGAAGGAGGGGATTTAACATGGGGCGGAGAGAAGATGCCCGTAAAATAATCAGATACGGTTTTATATGTTTATTTATTGTCGCGCTGGCGGCTCTGTTTTTTTCCTGGTGCGGCGGCGCGCAGGAGAAGGATAAAAATTGGGTGGCCCATGATCGGGCCGAGCCGGTATTAAGGGTGCATATTCTGGCGCATGATGACAGCCCCGCGGAACAGAAGTTGAAAAACAGGATCAGGGACGAGCTTCTTGTCCTGACAGATCATTATCGTCATATTCCTTCCTACGATGAATTGATCGGGACCATCGAGAAGGAATTGGTGCCGCTGGAGAATCTTCTTAATGACCGATTGAAAGAGATGGACAAAGATCATGATCATCGCTTAAAGGTAGATCTGCGGGAAGAATATTTCCCGCTCCGGCACTATGGAGAAGAGATCTATCCCCCCGGAAAATATATGGCCCTTATCATCAGTATCGGCAAGGGGGAGGGGCAGAATTGGTGGTGTCTCCTCTATCCGCCGCTCTGTTTCCCCCTGGCGGAGGTAACCGATGAAGTTGAACGGGAAGATCAGGAAGACGATGAAGAGGCCGTAACGGAAGCGGTTGCGCAAAAGGAGGATGAAGATGAGGTTATCGATGCTCCGGCGGGGTCCCGGAAGAGAACAGATCGGCATCTTCCTGAAGTAAAAAAAACGAGGCGGTGGAAATTTAAAATCTGGGAGTGGATTAAAAACTACATTGAAAAAGAATAGAGGATAACTTATAATGGTGCAGGAATAAGGAGGCGTTATACATTCCGGGAGGATATACACTATAATGTTATGGAATTTGATCTTCAGCTTGGTCGGAGGACTGGGGCTTTTTTTTGTAGGGATACAGATGATGGCTTCGGGGATGCAGAAGGCGGCGGGGGACAGACTGCGGCGCATCCTGGAAGTGCTAACCTCCAAACCGTTGATTGCCGTTTTTACAGGTATTATCGTTACCATATTAATTCAGAGCAGCAGTACCACCACCGTGATGGTGGTCGGGTTTGTCAATGCAGGGATAATGACCCTGTCTCAGGCCGTAGCTACGATCATCGGTTCCAACATCGGGACTACGCTTACTGCCCAGATAATTTCATTTAAAATTGACTTTCTGGCTCTGCCGGCGATCGGTATTGGAGCCCTTTTAAATTTTTTGGGAAAGCGGCGGCTCCACAAGTATATAGGACAGACTGTCCTGGGCTTCGGCCTGCTGTTCATGGGCCTCACGACGATGTCGGCGGGGATGAATCCCTTGAAAGAGATGCCCGTCTTTCAGAATATGTTGATCTATTTCAGTCAATATCCCCTTCTGGGGGTACTTGCATCGACGATCTTTACCGCTCTCATCCAGAACAGCGGGGCGGTGACCGTAATTATCATTTCGCTGGCCCTGCAGGATGCGATCAGCTTTACCGCGGCGGTTCCCCTTATCCTCGGCGCCAACCTGGGCACCTGCATCACGGCACTCATCGCCAGTTTCGGCGCCAGCCTCTCGGCTCGGAGGGCGGTTGCGGCACATATCTTTTTTAATTTGTTTGGAGTGGCGTTGACGCTATTGTTGTTAAAACCTTTTACCTGGATCGTGATGCATACGGCCTCAACCATCCCCAGGCAGATCGCCAATGCGCATACACTATTTAATGTATTTACGGCCGCGATTGTAATGCTCTTTTTTAACCAGTTCAACTATCTGATAAAGAAGATTGTTCCCGGTGAAGAGAAGGTTCTGGAGCGGGGCACCAAATTTCTTGATCGCCGGATGTTGATTACCCCCGAACCGGCCATTGCCGGAGCGCGCCAGGAGATCATCCGCATGGGAGATATTGCCCGCGATATGGTTAAAGAAGCCGTGGAAGTGTTTACCAAGAATGAAAAAAAGAAGATCAAGCATGTTTATCAGATGGAGGATTTGGTCGATGGGATCGAGAAAGAGATTGCCTTTTTTGTGGCGGATCTTTCTCAACATTCGTTATCTTCAAGCCAATCCTGGGCACTGGCCCGGATAATGTCGATCTCCAACGATATCGAGCGCATCGGTGACCACGCCCAGAATATCCTGGAGCTGGCCGAAGTTAAAATCGAGGAAAGACTTCCTTTTTCCCAGGAGGCGCTCTCCGAGTTGCAGGAGATGCATGAAAAGGTTGATGTGATGTTGAAGAATTCCATCATTGCTTTTGAACGTGAAGACGGCGATCTGGCCCGGAAGGTTATCAAGAGTGATGATGAGATCGACTGCATGGAGAAGAACCTGAGAAGGCAGCATATAAAAAGGATCAATGATAAAAGATGTTATCCGGTCTCGGGCGTACTGTTCCTGGATGCGGTCAGCAACCTGGAACGTATCGCCGACCACACCACCAATATTGCCGAATCCATTATCGGGGAGTTTTAAAGTAATTTTCCCCGTGAGCGGAAAGGATAATTATACAGATGTCTGAGCCGACTGCAGTTAAAGGAACGCTGATACTGCATTACCGTGAGGGGAAGAAAGAGGAGATAAGCAGAGCGGCAAGTATTATCAAGGGCGGCGGCTTGGTTGCTTTTCCCACAGAGACGGTCTATGGGCTTGGAGCCGATGTCTTTAATGACCGTGCCCTCGAACGCGTCTTTGCCGTAAAGGGGCGCCCGGCGGACAACCCGCTGATCGTGCATATCTCGGATTTTTCTCAGGTGGCGGCCCTTGCCCATGAGCTGCCCGCGGAGGCCCGGAAACTGGCGGAGTATTTCTGGCCCGGCCCCCTTACGCTTGTCCTGAAGAAAAAAAGGGAGATATCATCGCTGGTAAGTGCCGGCCTGCCCACTGTGGCGATCAGAATGCCCAACCACCCCGCGGCGTTGGCCCTGATTGAAGAGTGCGGCTCTCCCCTGGTTGCGCCGAGTGCCAACTTATCGGGAACCCCCAGTCCGACCGAAGCCGCCCATGTTATCGAGGATCTCGCCGGAAAAATAGAAGCTGTCTTGGAAGGAGGGAGTTGCGCCATCGGGGTAGAGTCGACGGTTTTGGATTTAACCGGAGACATTCCGGTCCTGTTGCGCCCCGGAGGCCTGGGTCGTGAAGCATTGGCATCATGTTTACAGACCCCTGTTTTAACGGCAGGCCGGGGGGAGCTCCGCGTTCCCCTTTCCCCGGGCATGAAATACAGGCATTACGCTCCCCGGGCCGAACTGATACTTTTCAAGGGTTCTCCTCCAAAGATAGGCAGGAAGATGGCCGATGTCTGCCACCGTCTGGCGGACGAAGGCCGAAGCGTGGGGGTGCTCTGCACCGCGGAGAACAGCGGTTACTTTCACCGGGGGCAGATCCGGGTTCTGGGCCGACAGGCGGACCTGCAAGAGGTGGCCGCCTCTTTTTACCGTGCCCTGCGCGACCTTGATCGGTCGGGGGTGGATGTTATTTTAGGGGAGGGTTTTCGGGAAGAAGAGCCTCTGGGGCTGGCATTGATGAATCGGCTGCAGAAGGCGGCGGATCAGATTATAGATGTGGTATAATCTATAATTGGATATTGACGATGGGAAAAGATATGCGTAAGAAGAGGAAAACATCATCGGGAAAAAAACGACGGATCATCTTTGTCTGTACTGGCAATACCTGCCGCAGCGTGATGGCCGAAGCTCTTTTCAGGCACTCCTGGTCCGGGAAAGAAGCTCCGTCTTTTGACCTGCAGGTCAGCTCGGCCGGGCTAAATGCCTGTACAGGTTTTGGTGCCGCGGATAATGTTATCTTTCTGCTCGGAGAAGAGGGGATTGATATATCGTCTCATCGCACCCGGCAGCTTACCCCTGAAATGATCGCCGAGGCAGACCTGATTCTGACCATGACCGGGGATCATAAAGCAGGGGTCCTCTCCATGGCTTTGGAGAAGGAAGAGCACAAGATAAAGACGTTGAAGGAGTTTGCAGGAATTACCGACAGTAACGATATCGAGGATCCGTACGGGGGAGATCTGAGCATATATAAAAACTCTTTGCAGGAGATCAGGGCCTCCGTTTTGAAATTATTAGATATGATCGAAAGATATTTTAACACTCAATAACACTCAATAATTATCTTGGAGGGATATGAATGAAGATCGCTTTGGGTTGTGATCATGCCGGGTTCAAGTTGAAGGAATCTGTCCAGGAGCATCTACTCGGAAAAGATATTTATGTTTATGATTTTGGCACTTTCGATGAGTCTCCCATAGACTATCCGGATATTGCCTACACCGTGGGGAAGAATGTGCTGGACGGCAAATTTGATTTTGGCATTATCGTCTGCGGCACGGGTGTGGGGGTCTCGATAACCGCAAACAAGATCCGGGGTATCCGCGCCGCCCTCTGTGGCGATACTTTTACCGCCCATGCGGCAAGGGAGCACAATGATGCCAACATATTAACGCTGGGATCACGGGTAACCGGCACGGGGCTGGCTCTCGATATCGTCGATACATTTATCTCCACCGCATTTGCAGGTGGGCGTCATCTGGAAAGAATTAAAAAGATACAGCTTTATGAAGAGTCAGACGGCAAATAAGAGATAGAGGCTCCGGCCCATGCTTATGAAGGGAGAGTAGATATATGCCCAGAGAATGTCATCAGCTTTGCGACAAGGTGCACCTTGGCTGTTCCGATCCGCAGATCGCGGCGGCTATTGCCAAAGAGCAACGGCGCCAGGAAGAGAAAATTGAACTGATTGCTTCAGAAAATATAGTGAGCAAGGCGGTCCTGGAGGCGCAGGGTTCCATACTTACCAACAAGTATGCGGAAGGTTATCCCGGCGCACGTTATTACGGAGGATGTACCTACGTGGATGAGGTGGAGGAGTTGGCCCGGCAGAGGGCGGTGGAACTGTTCAAGGCCGAACATGCCAATGTGCAGCCCCATGCAGGAGCACCGGCGAACCTTGCCGTCTTCTATGCCGTGCTGGAGCCCGGAGATCGTGTGCTGGGTATGGGCCTCTCGGACGGAGGTCACCTTACCCATGGCAGCTCCGCGAATATCTCCGGAAAATATTTTACCGTAAGTAATTACGGTGTGGATCGGGAGAGCGGCTATATGGATATGGAGGAGGTCCGCCGCATTGCACTTAAAACCCGGCCCCGGCTTATCGTCGCCGGAGCAAGCGCTTATCCCCGGACCATAGATTTTAAAAAATTTCATGAGATAGCCGATGAATGCGGCGCTTATCTGCTGGCGGATATTGCCCATATCGCCGGCCTGGTGGTAACCGGCCTGCACCCTTCCCCGATCGAACATGCCGATTTTGTAACATCTACCACCCACAAGACGATGAGAGGCCCGCGGGGAGGAATTATCCTCTGCCGCCGCAAATTTGCGCCGGTAATTGACCGGGCGGTGTTCCCCGGTGTGCAGGGCGGACCCCTGATGCATATCATTGCAGCCAAGGCCGTAGCTTTCAAGGAGGCCATGAGTCCTGAATTCGCTGCTTATCAGCGGCAGGTGCTGGAGAATGCACGAGTACTGGCCGAAGAGTTGATGGGTTATGGCTTCAATCTGATTACGGGGGGAACGGACAACCATCTGGTGCTGGTAGATTTAAGAAATACAGGCATCACCGGCTCCGCCGCGGAGATGATACTGGAAGATGTCGGCGTTACCGCCAATAAAAATGCCATCCCTTACGATCCGCAGCCTCATCAGATAACCAGCGGGATAAGATTGGGGACCCCGGCGATTACGACCAGAGGTATGGGGGCGGACGAGGTCAGGATCATTGCCGCCATTATCAATAAATCTTTACGTAACCCCGGCCATGAAGACGTGATGCACAGGATGCGTGAGAAGATTGTCGAGTTGTGTGCGGCATTTCCTCTGCCATGAATCAGGGCTTCAATAAAACCCCAATAACGGGGGCCTTGTTCGGGGGCCGGCTTATGAATCATATTCTTAAGGGAGTGGTTTAAATCAGCACACGTCCTTCCTGGGATGAATATTTCATGTCTATTGCCGAAGTGGTTTCCCGTCGCTCCACCTGTCTGCGGCGGAATGTCGGGGCGGTCATTGTTTCCGGCAAGAGGATACTGGCCACGGGTTATAACGGTGCCCCTAGCGGGCTGGAACACTGTGATCGGCAGGGATGTTTCCGCCTGGAGCAGAATATCCCCTCCGGAGAACGCCATGAACTCTGCAAAGGGCTGCATGCTGAACAGAACGCCATTATTCAGGCCGCCCTGTATGGTGTCAGTATCAGGGGGGGGGCAATATACTGCACCCACCACCCCTGTGTGGTCTGTGCCAAGATGCTTGTAAATGCGGGGGTGCATAAGGTAATTATCAGAGACGATTACCCCGATAAATTATCCAAAGAGGTCTTCCGTGAGGCCGGAGTAAAGATAGAGCTGCTGTAACCCTTGCTATTGTAACCCTCCATTTTAATATTAAAAAACTTTAATTAATTAAATTAAATGCCAGGCAGGAATTATAAAAAGAATGTCGAATTAGAAAGAATGTGAAAGCGATAACAAAAAACGGGGATGACGGGCTCCCCTCCGGATCTATTTATGGAAGCAGGATATGGCGGTCAGCTTTTATGCATTTACTTATCAGCAGACGTTGAAATAGATGGACAATTACATCAAGAATAATTCGCAGCTAAAGAAACAACATAGACGCTAAAAGCTGACTGCTTTTTTTAACGCCGATTATTGCGGCGTTTTTTTATTGGAGCTTGTCGCACCTATGCCCACGTGTCCTACGCCTCTATTCATATTCCTGTTCATTAATGGCTATAATATTTGAAAATCACACCGCGAAAGGGTCCAAGCCATGCGTGCAACTATGGCCATCATCGGTATCATTATCCTGATTATCGGGGCGGGCATCCTGACAGGAGGCCGCCGCGAAGAAGAGAACAGCAGAGGATTGGAAATCATGGAGGATGCCTTGAAAAGAGCCGGGGCGGCAGAGATAAGCTGTACGGGATTTTACGGGGCTGCTCTGCGACAAAGCGCCGTCTCCATCGAAGACATTCAGTCGGCCTTCCAGGAAGCGGGCTTTGAGTCGTTGAGTATATCCAAAGAGTACAGTATGGATAAGATCAAGGGGCGGCTGCCCTCCGGAATCACGGGATTCCTTTTTTTGTACAGAGTTGACGGCCGGAAGTCCGGTGTCGGGTTCAGCGTTTCCAGCCCGGAAACAAACGATGTTTGCGAGGCAATCTCGAGGGTATCGCAAGGCCTGGCCGGATATACAGCCGGAGAGATAAGCACTTTTACGCTCAAGGGTACTATTTATCGGAGATCGGATCAGGCGGCCATGGCCTCGATCACAGAGCAGATCATGGGGACGATGAGAGGGGCGGCAGCAGAAAAATACGGTGGCCGGAATTCATTAAATGTGCTGGGGGTTTCTCCGTATTTCCCCCCCGGGACAGAATTAAGCGGGGAAAAAATCAATCTGAACCTGGTGATAAAGTCCCATGATCAAGAAGATAAAACAATTATTTATGCAGGAACTCCTTATTTATCAACACCCTATTAAGCCGGAGTCCCCGGAGTCCCCGGAGTTCGTTTCATGCTGTTCCATGCGCGGTATTGTTGACACCGGGTAAAAAGCTGATTAATTATTCACCTTCTCCCGTTACCTTTAATACTAATATAATAAAAGATCAATATTAATACCAAAAGGAGTTTTGCCTGTGGATATGATTTTGATTGAAGGAGGGAAGCCTCTTCATGGTGTGGTGAGAATAAACGGAGCAAAAAACGCTTCTCTGCCCATCATGGCCGCCTCGCTGCTTACGGGAGAGCCCGTGATTATCGAAGATGTACCCGACCTTATCGACGTGGAGATCATGAGCAGGATACTGGAGGCGCTGGGGGCGGAAGTACACCGTCAGAAAGCACAAAATCAGGTCAATATTCGTTTTTCCAATCTGGTTCATAATAAGGTCCCGCATGATCTGGTCAGCAAGATGAGGGCCTCTTTTTTGGTGATCGGCCCCCTTCTGGCCCGGTTGAAGAAAGCCCGGATCTCTCTGCCGGGAGGATGTGCCATCGGCGTCCGTCCCATCGACCTGCACTGGAAGGGCCTGACCGCCCTGGGTGCGGAATTTATCGTCGGCAACGGCTATGTCGAAGCGGTTACCGATGGATTGAAGGGCGCACATATCTATCTGGATTACCCCAGCGTGGGGGCCACGGAGAATATCATGATGGCCGCCACCCTGGCCGAGGGGGTAACGGTGATTGAAAATGCCTCCCTTGAACCGGAGATCGTTGATCTGGCAAACTTCCTTTCTTCCATGGGTGCCATCATCAGCGGTGCCGGAACGCCCACG
This sequence comes from Dethiobacteria bacterium, assembly GCA_049277715.1. GTDB lineage: Bacteria > Bacillota > Dethiobacteria > DTU022 > PWGO01 > JAAYSV01. Next base: position 14,927 of record JBASYW010000138.1, read on the forward strand.
GTGAAGATCGAAGGCGTGGAATCTCTGGGGGGTACACGATACCTGATTATCCCCGACCGCATCGAGGCGGGGACATTCATGATTGCCGCGGCGGCCACCGGCGGAAGAATTACGCTGCAAAATGTTGTTTTTGACCACCTCAAATCTCTGGTTGCCAAACTGACGGAGGCGGGGGTAACGATCGATCAATCCGCGGGAGGAGATATCGTTGTCGAGTCGGAGACGAGGCTTCGTTCCGTGGATATAAAGACCCTCCCCTATCCGGGTTTTCCCACCGACTTACAGCCCCAATTTACCGTCTTGCTGGCGATCGCCCAGGGGGTAGGCATGGTGACGGAGACCGTTTTTGAAAATCGTTTTCGTCATGTTGAGGAACTGATCCGTATGGGGGCAGAGATAAAGGTGGAGGGGCGTAACCTGATCATTCAAGGCCATGAACAGATCTGCGGTGCTTCATTGAAGGCCACGGATCTTAGGGCGGCGGCGGCGCTGGTGATAGCCGGCCTGGCTGCACGGGGCCGTACCGAAGTTTCCGGGACAGTACATCTTGATCGGGGATATTACAATTTTGATCAGAAATTAAGGATGTTGGGTGCCCATACCTACCGTCTGGAGAAAGGCGGGGAGAAGACCCGGGCGCTTTAAAATTTCAGGCATAAATACACAGGCCATGCTCATATATTTTTACCGTCAACCTCCCCTCATCAGTTGAGGGGTATTTCATTTCCTATTGAGGAAAAGACGGGAGATAGAGGGTATTGCGCCAGATCATCATCATATTTTTTTCCCTGCTGGGAGTGCTGATCATTCTGCCGGCGGCGGTCATGTGGGAGAGATTGGCGCCCGCGGAGCGATCCGGAGGTTACACTTTGCCGCTCCGCAGGGAGGCGGAGGAGCAGGATCTCATGGATAAAAGGATATACGGCCTTACCGACCTGAGCACCGCCGGGGATATTTATATCAAGGTCTACCATCCCCGGGAGCAACAGGTTGTGGAGATGAACCTGGAAGTATATCTTGCCGGAGTTGTAGCCGCCGAGATGCCGACTTCTTTTTCCGGGGAAGCTTTGAAAGCTCAGGCGGTGGCGGCCCGAACATACGCCCTGAAGAAAAGCCGGATCTTTGGAGGTCCCGGATGCAGCTGTTCCGGTTCCCTTGCAGATATATGCACCGACAGCACGCACTGTCAGGCATGGAA
>JBASYW010000139.1:0-2016 GCA_049277715.1 Dethiobacteria bacterium
CCATCCGGTATAATCTATTAATGAAGGCGCCGTGATCCATCTGCTCCCGTCCAGCCGGGCACGATAACCGCAGCAATTTTTTACATGCCAGGCAAAGAACGGACGCCGCGGTCGGGCATAGCGGCTCATGACCGCCATGATACTCCCGCCATGAGCAACCACGATCAGGCGCTCTTCTTTCCGGGCGATACTTTTACGCGCCGCCAGATCAAAGGCGGCACAGGTGCGGTCCGAGAACCCTTCAAGGCTCTCGCCGCGAGGGCAAGGTCCGGTACAGCCTCCTCTCACCCATTCTTCATAAACAGGATCATCGGCCATCTCCTCTGCCGTTCTGCCTTCAAAATCACCGAAATCCATCTCCCGCAAATCCTGACAAACAGTCAACTCCGCCTCCGGAAATAGGAGGCGGGCTGTCTCTACGGCCCGCTGCAGGGGACTGACCAGCACATGGGATGCCACGGTAAACGGATCGGATTCGCGCAGATGGCGACAGGCCGCTTCACACAAGGGTTCATCGGTACGCCCAATGTAGCGGCCGGCAAGGTTGCCCGCCGTCTTTCCGTGCCGCAGCAGAATCACTTCCATATAATTATCGCCATCGCCTGCAGAAACACTTGCTTTGGAACCGTTCACGATCTACTTACACCACTTTCCCGATCAATATCAGCGCCGCAAGCATCGACAGTTCGCCAAGTTGCAACAGATATCCCGCCAGATCACCGCTCATACCGCCGAACTGCTGCCGTGACATCACCAATACGTACAACGCGCAACCAAGTGCCGCAACCTGCATTGCCGCGCCGGCCGTCCAGTCAACAGCCAACATCGCCGCTATGCAAAGGATGAAAAGTCCGAAAAGAACCACCGTAGCCCGTTTTCCGTCCACCGGATCTTTTACTGTTTTAAGCAGCCCCTCCCGGGTGCTTGCCGGAAAACAGACCACCGCAAGAGCACACCATATCCGGCTCAGAACATGCATCAGTCCGAGAAGCAGGAGTGTATTTTTATCGGGCAGCAGCTCCGTGCAGAGCCCAAAGTACAGTAACAGATACGTTGCTATGCCGATCACGGCAAAGGTGCCGGCACGCGGATCCTTTAATATCTCCCGCTTGCGCGCCGGTTCGGCATGGCTGGCCAGAGCGTCAAGCGTATCGCCGAAACCGTCAAGATGGATGCCGCCGGTAATAACTATCGGCAATAGGGTAAATCCTGCAGCTTGCAGAAAAAGGCCGCAGCCAAGAGTTCTCATCAGCCAAGCCCAGAGCCATAAACAGAGCCCGATGATGGCTCCTACCAGCGGAAGCACACAAATTACGTAACGCATATTTTCTTTGTTCCAGGCCACTTTGGGCATCGGCAGACGTGAAAACATGGAGAAGGCCAGCACGATAGAGCGCAGCAGTTTCATGTGCACACTCCTTTTTGTCCGTTCTTGTAAACAGAAAAACCCTTTCCGGCTAACGGAAAGGGTAGAGAAAGCAAAACCATACTTTGCATAAATCATACCGGCCAAAGCTCCGTCAGCCTGATGATTGATTCGCTGCACCGGTGTTCTGGCTCGGGCGTCATGGCTCTGTTTCGCCTTCCCATGGGAACTACCCACAGTGGCATCTTGAAACAGGCTCGACCTTTACAGCGGCGGCTCCGCGTGGGATTAAAAACCCAACTTTCCAAAGCACAGCGAATGTGTTGTACTTAAACATACCCCCAGAAGACTACTTTTGTCAATAGATCATGATTATTCTCATTATTCACTTATTATTTCCGAGGGAGGAGGGAGGTAAGTTAAATAATGTAAATTCCAGGCTTGACAAAAAGTGGACTTTGCAGTAGACTAACTTATGAAATCAATATTAAATATTCTGTCTTCAGGTGTCATCAGACTTAATAGGGAAGCCGGTTAAAATCCGGCACGGTCCCGCCACTGTTAGTGGGAGCCCCCTTGTAAAACCACTGGCTTTTGAGCCGGGAAGGAAAGGGTAAGCGATGAACACAAGTCAGGAGACCTGCCTGAAG
>JBASYW010000140.1:0-5139 GCA_049277715.1 Dethiobacteria bacterium
GGGTTATTCCGTTCCGGGTGATGATGGAATTACTGTGGTGGTTAAGATCCTTCGGTCGCGAACGCTCCCTCTGGATGACAGGGGGGGTGTCATTCAGAGCGAAGCGAAGAATCTTGTGAGAAAACCAGCATTTCGCCCAGGTATAACAACGGGTATATAAACATGAAGCGGCGTTGGGCCGGTGGTTATTCCGTTCCGGATGAAGGCGGCACGGAGTGGTTAAGATCCTTCGGTCGCTTCCGCTGACGGGATCGCTCCCTCCGGATGACAAAAAAAGGTGGGTCGTTCCCTCTGGATGACAATAAAAAAGGATGGCGCGTGAAAATTCCGAGCGCAGCGAGGAATCTGTCTTGAGTTCCGGGGCCCAACGCGGTAGAAGAACTAGATCAGGGAGTTGGCGATCGTTACCACCATGGCCACTTCAATTTGTTTATTCTGGGCGTGTTCAAAAAGATTCTTCAGTCCGTCCCAAACGACTTCCGGGGGACCGGATATCTTTGTGCTCAAGGGCCCTACATGGTAACTCAGTCCGCTTTCGGCCAGAGCTTGGAGTGATTCATTGATGATGTAATCTGAATCCGGAGTTTCCATGGGATATAATGATATTTCCGCCGACAACATGGTCTTTCACCTCCATGAGCTATTATCTCCTTCTGCACTTTGCTTATTCCCATGTCAAGGAGCTGTTCCCTTGACATTAAAAGATGGTTTTGAATTGCGGACTTTCTTTATCTTTAAGTCTCTTTAACATTCTTCGGGCGGCGGTTATCTCCAGAATAAGATTATCTTTGGATTGGAGTTTAACCAGGGCCATGATCCGGGTAATCGATTCATCAACCCGATCAATCTGCCGATGATCCATAACCGGACTCCACAGGCAATCTCCCCGATGCCAGAGTCTCCGCAGCAGGTCCGCTTCTTTTTCGGCTTCATCCCAGCGTTCATCCTTTACGGCCTTTTCCATGGTGTTCAGGCAGTCCCTCATCTCCAAGTATAGCGAATTGGTTAGAGAGAAGATCAGCAGGGAAGAGCCTATTAGAATAACCAACAAGATTGTAATGCCTACCGGAACTTTCATGATAAGTAACCTATTCCTTCCTTTGAACGGTAAGCCTCCCGTCTGTATCCAGGCTGGCCAGAAAGACATCTTTTATGTTCAGGTATCCCAATTTGGACAGTTCTTCTTTCAGCCATGCTTCGTTTAACTTCGCTTTGGTCAGCATCTCGTAATTGATATTGCCATCGGTAACCAGAGGGTAAGGTAAACCTTCGTACTGTGTTTCGATATTTAGATCCTTGGGGATAACGGGACGGTACTGTGATTTGGGGATAACACTCAGCTTTCCGTTGGTCTCCAAAATTGCATACTCGATATCGTACAGACAGGGGTACCCTGATAAACGGATGAGTTCCAGTATATCGTTGATGTTCATCCGCAACTTCTTCAGCTCCGATTCAACGATCTTTCCGTTCTCAATGACGATACTGGGGCGCCCATCCAGCAAGGCCCTTATTTTCTCGTTCTTTAAAGCGATCAGGGAAAGAATAATCTGTATCGAGAACAACAGCAAGATGGGAATGATCGTGTTAAAGAGAGGGATGGCGATATCCTCCATGGGGATGGCGGCCAGTGCCGAAATCATGATGAGGATAGCCAGCTCGTAGGGCTGGATCTCGCCGACCTGTCTTTTACCCATGATTCTGATGACCGAGATAACCAGGGTGATCAGGATCAGAGTGCGGATAAAAACAATAATCAAGAACAACCTCTCCTGTTTTCCGATTGCGTTAAAATTATGGGTTCACTTATTAGGATGAATCAACGCCCGGATAAAATTCATTTTTTTGATTTTGGTGTCGGGAAGGCTGTTTTTTAATTATATTTAAGTTTTGCGGGGATATCGGGAAAAGGATTATGTTGATACATGTTGAAAAAGTTCAATATCTGCTATAATTGATTTGATTATTGAAAGGGCAAGGGTGATAAGAGCTATGGATAACGATAACGAGATCGATGTACGGGAATTTTTCAAGGTTTTGTGGAGAGGAAAATATTTTATTGTTGCCGTCACGGTGATCTGTGCCCTGATCGGTTATTTCCTGTTCACTCCCCGTTACAATGCGGAGGCAGTTATCAACCTGACCCCCTTCGAAAATACCGTCGATGATTACATGAAGATGATCGATTTTTCGGGGATCACCGCAGAGGTCTCTGCGAAAACAGGGGCGGATCATTTGGACCTGGAGTGGGAAAATCTTACCGTGATCGGCAGCCGTTCAACGCAGAAACTCCTGGGGATCAAGGCGAGCCACGAACTTCTTGATGTAAGCAAAGAGGCGGTCGAGACCGCGGCCGTCCTGGTGTTCAGGGCCATATTGCAGAACCAGAAAGAATTTCTCGTTGAGGAGAAGGGAAGCCTGACCCGTAATCTTGAATATATCGATGCCGAATTTGTCGATAAATACGGAACGGAGATATTGAACGGGAATGCGGAGGAAAACCCGGTTTACAAGGTCTTTATGGAGGAGAAGGGTAACCTTCTGGTGCAGATAAAAGAGATCTCTTTTCGTTTGAAAGAGTTGGAAGAAGGCACTTCCTATAAAGAAGATCTGCTGATTTATCCTGCTGTAACCGATTCTTCATCCCAGATCCGGCGCAAGAAAATGTATAATACGGCTATCGTTGCTTTTTTAGGTTTTGTGCTGGCTTCAGGGGTGGTATTTCTGCGCCACGTATATCTTATGCCTCCATCCGCTATCCATGAGGAATCTGAACAATAATAAGACCGGAAGAAACTTTAACGGTAATAAAAAGGAGCCTGTTGTTTTGAAAGTAACAACGGTTATCGGCGCCCGGCCGCAGTTTGTCAAAGCCTCCATGGTATCCAGAGCCTTGCGTGAAATAGGCGGGATAGAGGAGAAAATAGTGCATACCGGACAGCATTACGATCATAATATGTCCGCTGTCTTTTTTCAGGAGTTGGAGATGCCCCCCGTGGATTGTTATCTGGGTATCGGTTCGGGTCTGCACGGAGAACAGACTGGATTGATGATGGCGGCCGTAGAGAAATATCTTCTGCATAGCGGGCCCGATCTGGTGCTGGTCTATGGCGATACCAATTCAACTCTGGCCGGAGCCCTGGCGGCGGCCAAGCTCCATCTGCCGGTTGCTCACGTTGAAGCCGGGTTGCGCTCCTATAACCGCCTGATGCCCGAGGAGATAAACCGTCTGCTCACCGATCATCTTTCGGATTTATTGTATGTTCCCACCGGGCAGGCCATGGAAAATCTCAGGCTTGAGGGGATTTACGGCGAGAAGGTTTATCTGAGCGGGGACGTGATGTACGATGCCTCCATCTTTTTTGGGCGGAAGGCGGAAAAAAGCAGCCGAATCTTCGGGCAGATCGGATTTACGCCGCGCCAATATGTTCTGGCCACCATCCATCGGGCGGAAAACACCGATAACCCTGCAAGAATCAGGGCCATCTTTTACGGGCTTTCCCGGATAGCGGAAAAGTACCCGGTGGTTATGCCCCTGCACCCCCGTACCCGGAAAATATTGTTCCGGGAAGGGCTGGTCGATGAGATCGGGAAAGAGCTGCATATCATCGATCCGGTAGGCTATCTGGATATGCTCCTCCTTGAAAAAAAATCGCGCCTGATTGTTACCGATTCCGGGGGTGTGCAGAAAGAGGCTTTTTTCTACAGGATTCCCTGTGTTACCTTGCGGGATGAGACCGAATGGGGCGAACTTGTGGACGCCGGCTGGAACAGAGTGGTTGTCCCCGAGAATCCGGAGGTGGTGGCCCGGAGCATATTTTCGGCGATGGACTCTTATGGCCGGACGGATCTGGATCTTTACGGAGATGGCCGTGCCTCCCAAAAGATCGCCGCCCATCTTCTTGACTTTAAATAATAAGCCGGCGGCATCCCGATCAGAGGTAATGACGATGAGCAACTTGATTTTATATATCTGTTATACGGATTTACGGGATTTATCCAGCGGATCGAAGGTCAGGCCCTATAAACTGTACAGGGCTTTTCAGGAGAAGGGCTATGATGTTTTACTTATTAACGGTGATCCGAACTCGCGGCTCGCGGCTTACAGAAAAGTCCGGGAGCAGATCTCCAAATGCCGGTTTTGTTATATAGAGCCGAGCACCTACCCGATCCATCCCCTGGATTACCGTATCTATATCGATATTTATCGGAAGAAGGTGCCGATCGGTATTTTCTACCGGGATGCTTATTATAAATTTCCTCGTTGGTGGGGAGTTTCCGGCCTTAAAAAATACGAGCTGTTGCTTAGGTACAGGATGGACTGGATGTTATTCAGGAAGGTGGCCAGGGTTATCTTTTTCCCTTCGGACTCGATGGGCGCTTTTTTTGATTTTGGTCACAAGGTTACTCTGCCCCCGGGCGCGGAAGAAAAATTCGTTGATCGTCCATCCCTGTTTAACAGTGCCGTCTATGTCGGGGCGGTAAACGAAAGGTATGGCCTGGACCTGCTTCTGGAATCTTTCCGGGCGGTTAACAGGACACAGACCCTCAACCTGAATCTGGTCTGCCGGCACGAGGAGGCGGCGCATTTAAAATATTCCACCGCCGATCGCTGGTTGAATATTTACCATGTGGCCGGGCCGGAGTTGAAGGAGATTTACGAGCGGAGTGATTTTGCCGTCATTCCGATAATCAGGGATACTTACAATGATTTTGCCATGCCGGTCAAGCTCTTTGAATATCTTTCGTATGGCCTGCCGATCGTATCTACGGATTGCCTCGAGGTGGCCAAGTTTATCCGCAAAAACGGGGTGGGCATCGTTACCGCCGGCCACGCGGAAAGTTTTGCCGACGGATTGAGGAAGATGAGCACGGCGCTTTCCCGGAGCGAAGAATTCAAGGCCAACGTCAGAAAAGCCGTCTCTACAGCCAACCTGTGGTCTCACCGCGTGAAGACCATCGAAGAATATTTGAGTAATTGATAATGGAGTTAAAGCCTGTTTATGAATAAGAAGATCGATGTAAATATTATCCGAGATCATTTTCAGCACTTTATGGCGGCGGCCATAATTATCATGATGGTCATGTGGCTGGTTTTATTTCATGGACCATCGTTTGAAAAATACCTGGTTATAATTC
>JBASYW010000141.1:0-3475 GCA_049277715.1 Dethiobacteria bacterium
GGTTAATAGGGAAACACGATAGAATCCGAACAGCACCTAAAGTTCAGAGCATTGACGGAGACGGCAACCTGTTCAGATGCTTCGGCAATGTTGTTCAGTGGCAGTACCGAAAATAGAATGGCAAAAGCCACTATGTAGATCAGTATTCGTTTTTGCAAAATATAATCCCACCTTCTTGAAGATAATTATAAAGAGACTGCGAGCCTCCTTTCAAGATTATGTTACCTTAATTATAAAAGCCTACTATCCTTTAATCAACGACGGTATGATGGGATATAGAGCGGTATATTAACCTCTTTTAACATAGTGTTATGTAAACTTATTTGATTGTTATAAATCGACCTCTTTGGCTAATATATTGGGGTATTGGTAAATATGGGGAAAGGAGCAATGATCATCTACAGGCGGATAGAAGGGGTGCTACTGCAGGTTATGCCATTTTTAAATCCGGAGTGAGAACCTTCAGGAAGAATTATCTGCAGGGATGATTTTAAGATTGGTTTTAAATCATGATCACAATATATGTACAAAAAAACAGGACGGTTTTTAGGCCGTCCTGTTTTTCCATGCTTTACTAGGCAATCATGTCTCCGATCTTTAACATAAAGCCGGAGATATCCTTGCCGTGTTCAGGTGAACCGTCTATAACGAGGTGACCACCTTTCATGGCCTCCACGTTATCAATCTGACTTGTAAGGATAAGAAAAGCGCCGTCGATGGATGAGAATTGCATATGGACAAAAGGACGCCTTCTGGTATAGAGGCCTTTGCCCGCCTTGGTTTTTCCATGCTTCATGCGCAGATAAGCAGACGCTCCACCTTCAACTGACCATTGGTAAACGCGATCCGGTGATTTCTTGACAAACTTCTGAAACTCCTTGTCACCGGCTTTGTTTAGCTGGGAGAGAGCAACTGAAATAAAGTAGAGCAGCATTTTGACTTTCAGTGCGCGCCCTTCCTGATCTTCAGGCAGCTTGTCCGGCATGAGCATCGTCAAACCAAGCATAAGCGGTAGAAAGCCAATCAAGGTACCCAGGTTTTTAATTGCTCCTTTGATTTTGGGAATAGCCAGCTTTCCGGTTAAGAGAGCAACAAAAGAAGTAGGGTCTTTAAAGATAAAATCTATCTCTGGCGAAGGGTGCCTCCCATTGACAAAATCAAGTTTCCCATTGGTAAAAGCCAGATGACAGGCCAGTTCGGCATCATCTTTAACCTGGAACTGCACGACCCTGTTCCAGTTCTTGTACTTCGCGGCCAGTTTCGGTTTTTCCTCAATCAACGTTTTAGTAAGTGGGAGGGCTGCTTTCATCAGTAATGTTGCCTTGAGTCTATCGTTGTTAGGCATTGTTTTGCAAACCTCCTTTTTTATACTTCGTCATCCCAGTCATCATCAGCTTCTACTTCCTGGCCTAACATCTCGGTAACCGCCTCGATGATGCCGTCGGTATCGAGTTTGTAGTAATTATAAAGGTCATCCGGGTGACCCACAATCGCAAATTCATCTTGCAGGCCGAGTCGCTTGAGCCGGCATGATTTTCCACCTTCGGTTATAGTTTCGGCAACAGCACTTCCCAGCCCGCCAACGATACTGTGGTTTTCTACGGTGATTATTTTCCTGGTATCGTTAACCGCACTCATTACCGCTTCTTTATCGAGGGGTTTGATGGTGTGCATGTTTAAAACCCTTATATTGATGTCCTGGGTTTTCTTAAGTTGTTTTGCCGCTTCCAGCGCATGCATGACCATGGGACCACATGCGATAACGGTAATATCCGAGCCTTCATGCATGGTCACTGCTTTGCCGATCTCATACCCGTAATCGGCATTTTCGTAGACCGTCTGTTCAAAGCCTCTTCCGATACGGATGTAGACCGGTCCGGGATAGTCTACACATTTGATCACCGCATTGGCCGTCTCATGACCATCAGCCGGAGCAATCACCGTCATGTTGGCAAAGCTGCGCATAACGGCCAGGTCTTCGGTGCAGTGGTGAGTTGTTCCTGCTTGCCCGAATGATACTCCCGAATGAGTGGCGATGATCTTGCAGTTAAGATTTTGATAACAGATATCCGTCCTGACCTGTTCACCGGCTCTCAGGGACGTAAAGACCGCAAAGGTGGAAACAAAGGGCATAAATCCAGCCAGAGCAAGTCCGGAAGCGATACCGAAAAGGTTCTGCTCGGCGATACCAACATTAAAAAAGCGCTCTGGGAATTTATCACCAAATTTCCCGATTTTAGTTGATTTTGCTAGATCAGCGGTCAAAGCAACGATTTCCGGTCTTTCTTCTCCAAGCTGGGCCAGAACATGACCATAAATTTCGGCCGGTGTCATATCATCTGTGTCATAAACGTGGTATGTTAAGCTCATTAATTATCCTCCTTTCAACTTTCAAAAAGCCTAAGCTTTGCCGTAAGCACGGTCGATTGATTTTAATGTTTTTTCCAACATATCAGGGTCAAGGCCGCAGTAATGCCAGGCCGGATCGTCCTCCATAAAATCTACACCTTTGCCTTTACTGGTATTGGCGATAATCATGGTGGGTTTATCTTTAGATTCGTGAGAGGCTTCGATTGCTTCAGCCAGCTTTTTAAAATCATGACCATCGGTCACCAACGTATTCCAGCCAAAGCTTTCCCATTTGTCTTTTAAAGGTTCAATAGCCATGACCTCTTCGACTACGCCATCAATACACATTCTATTGCGATCAACAAAAGCAGTGAGGTTGCCCAGCTTGTAATGACTTGCAGCCATGGCCGCCTCCCAGATCGACCCTTCGTGGCATTCTCCGTCACCAACAACACAGTAAGTGCGCCAGTCTTTTTTCTGGAGCCTTGCACCCAGAGCCAACCCCACAGCTATGGGAAGGCCATGTCCCAAGGAACCGGTTGAAGCATCGACTCCGGGGACCTTCAGGCGGTCAAGGTGCATTCCAAAAGGAGAGTGGGTATGGTTGAATTCCTTCAGCAATTCCTCATCAGAATAGCCCAGATCGGTAAGGATGGGAACATAACCGATCCCGCCATGCCCTTTACTCAGAACAAAACGATCCCGATCTTCCCATTCGGGATTTTTGGGATCAATTTTCATAAAGTGGTAATACAGGATGACCAGAATATCAGTCTGACTGAGGGCTCCACCGGCATGTCCACCACCTGCCCAATAAACGGTGTTCATAATTTTTCGCCTGATTTCCCAGGCTTTCTCGGTTAAGGCAGCAAATTTTTCATCTGATAACGCCATTAAATATACCTCCTTTTCTTAGTAGACAAGTGCTTGCCTGTCGAGTCTGCTTTTAACTACTTTCATAGCGTCTTCGGCATGGTTCAGCGTTTCGTTTATATCTTTCTCCTCATGCGCCGCAGAGATGAACCAGTTGTGATGCGGGTTGAAGAGAGAACCTCTTTTTGTGGTTTCTGCACAGAAAACCTGGCTAAGGTAAAGGTCATCATCCCCGGCAAAATGAATATAGGGG
>JBASYW010000142.1:0-3525 GCA_049277715.1 Dethiobacteria bacterium
CAATTATACCGCTTAATCCCAAAGAAAAAACAATCTTGGAATTGAAATGCTATAAATCAATTAAGGATTATGGTCCTGTAGATCTGGCCATTCTTTGTATCCCGGAAAAACTGGTAGTCAATATAGCCCGCGAATGCGGCAAGACAGGTGTAAAAGGACTGATCGTTATCACCGCCGGTTTTAAAGAAATTGGATCGGAAGGCCTCCAGCGGGAGAAAGAACTTATTCAAATATGTGAAGAATATAATATGTCCATGCTGGGTCCCAATTGTGTCGGTCTTATAGATACACATGCTCCATTGAACGCTTCTTTTGCTACGGGAAAACCCTTGCCCGGAAATATTTCATTTATCTCTCAGAGTGGAGCAATGCTCGTTTCCATTATCGACTGGAGTTTCTCTGCCGGTCTTGGTTTCTCTCGTTTTATCAGCCTGGGCAATAAAGCCAACTTGAGCGAAGTTGATTTTATAGAAAGTTCAGTTGCCGATCCCAATACAAAAGTAATATTGTGCTATATAGAGGATGTCGTTGACGGCAAGAACTTTATAGATGTAGTAACCAAAGCCAGTATGCAAAAGCCGGTTATTATCTTGAAATCCGGAACCAGTGAATCGGGCGCGAAAGCAGCCAGCTCTCATACAGGTGCACTTGCCGGCAGCGACCGTGCCTATGATATTACTTTTTCACATAGTGGGGTCATCCGGGTCAAGAGAATGGAAGAACTCTTTGAATTGGCCACTGCCTTCTCGATGATGCCCCTCCCTGCCGGTGACCGGGTCGGGATTATCACCAACTCGGGCGGCCCGGGCATAATCGCCGCCGATTCTATTGAAAAAGCAGGCTTAAAGATGGCTCGCTTTGATAAGAGCACCTTGGATATCTTAAGATCCGATCTTCCCAAGGAAGCCAGTATCTATAACCCCGTGGATATATTAGGTGATGCGCCGGTAAGTCGCTATGAATTGGCATTGGAAAAAGTGCTGGCCGATGATAATACCAACAGTGTCATCCTGTTGCTGACCCCTACCGCCGTAACTGATCCCGAAGCGGTCGCCGATACCATTATTGAAATCAGAAAAAAATATGCTCACAAGCCGCTTTTCGCCATCTTTATGGGTGGGAAAACACTGGAAAGTGCCAAACAGAAGATTATCGATAATAATATCCCCGCATACACCTTTCCGGAGCCGGCGGTAAGAGCAATCAAGGGAATGACCGCTTATGCGAAATTTAAACAAGAATATAAGGAGAAAGATAAATCACTTAAACCGGAAGGTGACCAAAATGCAGTTAAGGCCATCTTTTACGATGTTCTAAAAGATAGAAGGCTGGTATTGCTTGGAGATGAAACATCTCGCGTGGCTTCTGCCTACGGGATACCAGTCAGCCCTATACTTAGAGCCGGAACTAAAGAAGAAGCCATCCGCATAAGTGAAAGCCTCGGCTATCCCGTGGCCATGAAAATATCTTCTCATCACATCATCCACAAAACCGATGTCGGAGGAGTAAAACTTGGCCTCTACAACAAATCGGAAGTTGGAAAAGCTTATGAGGATATGCTAAGACGAGTCAAACACTTTCTTCCTGATGCACCTATTTACGGAGTGGAGATTCAGAAGATGGTCGATGAAGGGATAGAGCTTATTATCGGGATGACCAGAGATATCCAGTTTGGCCCCCTTATCGCCTTCGGTCTTGGGGGTATCTATGTAAACCTTCTGGAAGATGTTGCTTTCAGCTTGGCGGCAGTTTTAAAAGACCCCGACGAGATCGAAAATCTGATACGTAAAACCAAGGTATATTCTCTCTTGCGTGGATACCGGGGCAAAAAACCGGCCGACATCCAGGCGGTAATGGATACTATTGCTAAAGTGGCATCTCTGGCAATGGACTTTGAAGAAATCGTGGAGATGGACATCAACCCCTTGCGAGCATTTCACAAAGGGGTTTCGGCGCTGGATGTTAAAATAACGATTAATCCCAATTGGGAATAATCCGAGGGCATTTAGGATCCCTTTGTGTAAGCTTATTATTAAATGGTGAATACTTCCGTAACAAGGATGTGTTCCCAGATTAAATAAAAATAGAAAGGAGCCAAAACACATGCGCTCAATCTATCTCTCCGGGAAAGCCGGCAGCGGAAAAACGGCAATAGCTCTGCCAATTGCCTTAAAACTCAAAGAAGAAGGATATAAGGTCTCCTATTTCAAGCCTCAGGGTACACACAGAGGTCCGAATAAACAAATCGATGATGACAGCAAGTTCATAAAAGAAATGTTGCAGCTGAAATTTTCCAGCAGGACCATATCACCCATTACCATCACCGAATACTACCTCTCTTCGGAAAAAATAGAACATGAAGATGCCATCTTGAAAGATCTGGACGATTGCTTTAACAAAATATCGCAAGACGCTGATATTGTACTTATTGAAGGCGGAATTACCCCTTTTATGGGGGGCAGCTATGCCATGGACGATTTCAGTCTGGCCCAACGTTGGGGCGCATCAATGCTACATATAATAAGGGCTGATGATGATTTTGAATTTGACAATTCCCTGATATACCTTGATTATGCACAGAAACAAAACTTGCCCATCATCGGCTGTATCTTTAACAACACCTCGGATGCACAGTGGAATGCAACTACCGGTATCTATAAAGACATTGTAGAGAAAAAGGATATAAAAGTAATCGGTATCATGCCGCAACGCCGGGCCATTGCCGCACCCACCGTTAATGAGTTCCTCAATGTTCTTGGCGGGGAACTGCTGACCCAGCAGACTAATCTCAATCGCCTGGTGGAGAACATTACCGTTGGAACAATGACCCCTGAGAGCGCATTGAGTTATCTCCGGCGTTCATCCAACAAGGCTGTAATTACCGGTGGGGACCGCATCGATATGGCGCTAACGGCCCTTGAAACAAGCACTTCCGTGCTCATCCTTACCGGAGGTTTATATCCTGATTTAAAGGTTATTTCAAGAGCTGAAGAAAAAGGCGTACCCGTTATTCTTGTCCACTATGATACTTTTTCCACGGTGGAAAATTTACATAGTATTTACCGGACCATCAACCCGAAAAACGAAGAAGCCATTCGCATTTTAAAAGAAGATGTCAATAAATTTATCGACTTCGGGCCGATCATGGAATTGATCAAAGCAAAATAAACACCGGGTTTAATATTTATTGTATTGGTTCAGAAAGGCAGATGGATTACTCATTTATCAGAGCATAAACCGTTAATGCCGTCGCACTTGTTTCTTGATTATCATCATCGATTCGATTATAATATCGTAGAAGAAACAAGTGCATGCGCCTGTAGCTCAGGGGATAGAGCAATGGATTCCTAATCCATGTGTCGGGGGTTCAAGTCCTCCCAGGCGTACCATTTCAAATGGAGGTCACAAACGCTTGTCAGACAAGGGTTTAGGCGACTTCCATTTTTTTATGCACACGCCCCGGAAATGAGTATCGGATACATTATCCGTCACCCCCGGGCTTGATTTTCCCGTATTTTTTGCCAA
>JBASYW010000143.1:0-8349 GCA_049277715.1 Dethiobacteria bacterium
ATAATAATTTTTGATAAATCCGCCCATTATCTCTGATGAGGGCATCTCCCTGGTCCCCCGGAGGATAAAATGTTCACGTTCCTTCATGCGCCCTTCCCGGATACGGTACATATAGACCGAGGTTACGGGCGCCGCCTTTCTCCCGGCCGCCTCATCCTCCGCATTGATCAAGGCCACGATATCGTAATCCCCTGCGGGCAGGGCCAGCACTTTCTGGTTATCAAGAGCCCGGCGCAGATCATGCAGGCGATCGCGATAGACCACGGCGGTCTCAAAATCCATCCGGGCGGCGGCTTCATGCATCTGCGATTCTATCTTCTTCAGCAGATCATTCTGCCGCCCTTCCATGAACAGAACGACCTGGTTAACCAGGGCCCGGTACTCCTCGGGAGATACGACCTCGCGGCCGCGGCATGGTCCCAGGCAACGCTTCATCTGATAGTTCAAACAGGGGCGGCCGCGGGCGGCTCCATCCAGAGGCTGCCGGCAACTACGTAAGGGAAATATTTTACCCAGGAAGCGCAGTGTCTGACGAAGAGCACGGACTTCGGTATAAGGTCCGAAATAAACAGGCTGATATACGGTGTTTATCTCCGCGCCTTTCTCGGGCAACCTTACCAGTTCCAGCCGCGGGTAGAGCTCCGGCGTAATTTTGGCATAGGGATATGATTTATCGTCTTTCAAACTGACATTGTAACGGGGCTGATACTCCTTGATCAGCTGATTCTCCGTAATCAGCGCCTCCATCTCCGTGGAGGTCAGTATATATTCTATCTCCTCTATCCTGGAGACCAGTATCTGCTGACGGGCACCGACGTTACGGTTGAAATACGAGCTTACCCTGGTGCGGAGATTCCGGGCTTTACCCACGTAAATCACCCTCCCCGCCTTATCTTTCATTAAATATACGCCGGGACGGGCAGGAAACTGTCTTGCCCTTTCAATCAATGAGGGCTTCGTCGTCCGCCGATCATCGCCCATGATCAATCACCTGCTTATCACCCTATTTCCGCCTTGATCACCCTTGAGCCGGAGATTTTTCCGGATAGAGCACCCTCCGCAGATAGCGCCCGGTATAGGAATGCGGCAGGTTGGCAACCTCCTCGGGGGTTCCTTCGGCCACAATCTCTCCTCCTTCGGCGCCCCCTTCCGGACCCAGGTCGATCAGATAATCCGCCCTTTTGATCACTTCCATATTATGCTCGATCACCACCACGGTATTGCCGGAATCGACCAGTTTTTCAAGAACTGCCAGCAACTTGCATATATCATCTATATGCAACCCCGTGGTAGGCTCATCCAGAATATAGATGGTACGACCGTTGCTGCGGCGTGAAAGTTCCGTGGCCAGTTTAACCCGCTGCGCCTCGCCTCCGGAAAGGGTCGTTGCCGGCTGCCCCAGGCGGATATAACCCAGACCGACATCATCCAGTGACTGAAGCCGGCGCTGCACACGGGGTATCGTTTTGAACACCGCCAGAGCCTCCTCAACGGTTAAGTTGAGTACATCGGCAATGTTGTAGTCTTTAAAACGTATCTCCAGGGTCTCGCGATTGTACCTCTTCCCCCGGCAGACTTCGCAGGGTACATAGACATCGGGTAAAAAATGCATCTCGATCTTCAGGATCCCGTCTCCACGGCATGATTCACAGCGGCCGCCCTTAACGTTAAAACTGAATCGGCCGGGACGGTATCCCCTCATCCGGGACTCGGGCGTCTGGGAAAACAATTCGCGGATCCCGTCAAACAGTCCCGTGTAGGTGGCCGGGTTTGAGCGCGGTGTCCTCCCGATAGGCGATTGGTCTATCTCCACAACTTTATCCAGATGCTCCAGCCCCGATATCTTATCATGCTCTGCCCCGCGCTCCCTGGCCCGGTGCAGACATCGCGCCAGTTCGCGAGCCAGGATATCGTTGATGAGCGTGCTCTTTCCCGAGCCCGAGACACCGGTAACACAGGTAAACACACCGAGGGGGATCCTTACATCTATATCTTTCAAATTGTGGGCACGGGCCCCTTCCACCGTCAGCCACCTGCCGTCCATGCCACGGCGGCTCCCGGGCACTTCAATGCAGCTTCTTCCCGCCAGATAATCCCCGGTTATCGACCGCGGTGCCGCCATGATCCTGTCCAGCGGACCGGCGGCCACGATCTCTCCCCCTCCGGCGCCCGCTCCCGGGCCGATATCAACGATATAATCCGCTTTTCTGATCGTCTCCTCATCGTGCTCCACGACTATAACCGTGTTATCAAGATCTCTCAGATCCATGAGCGTCTGCAGCAGGCGCAGGTTATCACGCTGATGCAGGCCGATGCTGGGCTCATCGAGGATATAGATTACCCCCGTCAAACCGGAGCCTATCTGCGTTGCCAAACGTATCCGCTGCGCTTCACCCCCCGACAGGGTACCCGCCGCCCGATCAAGGTTAAGATAATCGAGACCGACATTGCACAGAAAATTTAACCGGGCGGTGATCTCCTTTAATATCTGGCGTGCAATTTTCATCTCTCTGTCATTGAGGGCCAGCGAATTGAAGAAGGCATCGGCTTCGTTGACCGCATAAGCCGCAACCTCCGAAATATTTTTCCCGTTTATGGTTACCGCCAAACTTGATTCCTTCAGGCGCCTCCCCCGGCAGCGGGGACACGGATGGGTACTCATGTACTGGTTGAGCTCATCCCGGATCTCTTCGGAGGTGGTC
Organism: Dethiobacteria bacterium; assembly: GCA_049277715.1. Lineage (GTDB taxonomy): Bacteria > Bacillota > Dethiobacteria > DTU022 > PWGO01 > JAAYSV01. Next base: position 2,703 of record JBASYW010000143.1, read on the forward strand.
TCCCGGTAACGGGAAGAGAGAATATTCAGGATCCCCGGGAAAGCCCTCCGGAAGTTCCTCGTCCGCCCATAGGTATTTACATAACGGAAGCTGACCGGCTCCTTTGCACCGTAGAAGATTATCTCCTTCTCCGTATCGGAAAGCAGGTTAAAGGGCGTATGCTCATCAATGTTAAAATGGTGCATCGCCGCCTCCATAAACCGGGAATAATAGCGTGATCCCCAGTTCCACGGGTGCAATGCCCCCTCGGCAATGGTCAGCTCCCCGTTGGGAACCACCTTCCGGGGATCAAACTCCATCTTCACGCCCAAGCCGCTGCAATCGGGGCAGGCTCCGTACGGGCTGTTGAAAGAAAATACCCGCGGACTGATCTCCTCGAAACTAAAACCACAATCCACACAGGCAAACTTCTCGTGGTAAAGGGTCTCCTCCCCCTCGACCACCTGAACCTTGACCAACCCTTCGGAGAGCTTGAGCGTCGTCTCCAAAGAATCGGCCAGCCGTGTCTCGATCCCCTTTCGCAGGACAATCCGATCAACAACCACCTCGATGGTATGGCGCCTGTTTTTATCCAGAACGATATCATCTTCCAGATCCTTTACCTCTCCGTCGATCCTGACCCGCACATACCCCTTGCGCCGCACATCTTCCAGCAGCTGCGTATACTCGCCTTTTTTGCTGCGTACCAGCGGCGCCAATATCTGCAGTCTGGTCCCCTCCTCCAGATGGTAAAGAAGCTGATCGACAATCTGTTCCACGGTCTGCTGGGTGATAGGTTTGCGGCAGTGCGGACAGTGAGGCTTACCGATGCGGGCGTACAGCAGCCGCATAAAATCATATATTTCCGTAACCGTTCCTACCGTTGAACGCGGATTCCGGGTCGTCGCCTTCTGATCGATGGAGATGGATGGAGACAGACCTTCCAGCAGATCGACATCCGGCTTGTTGAGCTGCCCCAGAAACTGGCGGGCATAGGCGGATAAAGATTCAACATATCGCCTCTGCCCCTCCGCATAAATTGTATCGAACGCCAGAGACGATTTCCCCGAACCGCTCACCCCGGTAAACACTATCAATCTGTTTCGTGGAAGATCCAGATCTATATTTTTCAGGTTGTGCTCCCGGGCGCCTCTTATGATGATCTTTTTACCATTCAATCCTATACCGCCCCTTCCTCCAGCTCAAAAATTAAATCTCTTATCTCGGCCGCCTTCTCAAAATCAAGTTCACGGGCGGCTGCATCCATCTTCCGGCGAAGATCTTCAATCAGTTGACGTCTGTTGCCGGACTTCAGTTCATCCTCGGTCGGCAGATACGCAAAACTCTCCTCTGCCTCGGCCAGATGGGTGGCTTCGATAACCCCGTGTACCGCCTTCCTGATGGTCCGGGGCCTGATCTTGTATTTGCGGTTATGAGCCTCCTGTATTTTTCGGCGCCGCTCCGTCTCCGAGATGGCTCTCTCCATAGAATCGGTAATCTCCCGCGCGTACATGATCACCTGCCCATCGATATTTCGTGCCGCCCGCCCGAAAGTCTGGACCAATGAACGCTCCGACCTTAAAAAACCCTCTTTATCGGCATCCAGTATGGCCACCAGCGACACCTCGGGCAGATCCAGCCCTTCCCGCAACAGATTGATGCCAATCAGCACATCAAACTCTCCCATCCTGAGCCCCCTGATAATATCCATCCTTTCCAGAGCGCTTATCTCCGAATGCATATAACGAACCCGTAACTGGAGATCGCTGTAATAGTCGGTCAGATCTTCAGCCATCCTCTTGGTCAGGGTCGTTACCAGCACCCGTTCGCGGCGCTCAACTCTTTTCCTTATCTCTCCGTATAGATCATCAACCTGCCCGTCGACAGGACGAACCTCCACTTGCGGATCGACCAGGCCGGTGGGGCGGATAATCTGCTCCACAATCTGCGCACTCTCCTCCAGCTCAAAAGGGCCGGGCGTGGCCGATACAAAGACGGCCTGATTAACCAGCCCTTCAAACTCATCAAATTGGAGCGGACGGTTGTCCAGAGCCGAAGGCAGACGGAACCCATGCTCCACCAGAGTTTTCTTCCGTGAATAATCCCCGGCAAACATCCCCCTGATCTGAGGGATGGAGATATGTGACTCATCGATAAACAGCAGGAAATCCGGCGGAAAATAATCCATCAGGGTGCTTGGCCTGCTTCCCGGAGGCCGGCCATCAAGGTGCCGCGAATAATTCTCAATACCGCTGCAATAACCTACTTCCATCATCATCTCCAGGTCAAAGAGGGTGCGCTGTTCGATCCGTTGGGCTTCCAGAAAAAGATCCTTTTCCCGGTAATAACCCAGCCTCTCCTGCAGCTCCTCCTCGATAGATCCCATCGCCACCCTCATCCTGTCACGGGAGGTGACAAAGTGGCTGGCCGGGAAAATGGCCACGTGATCGCGCTCTCTAAGCACACGTCCGGTGATAAGATCGATCTCTCGAAGACGTTCGATCTCATCGCCAAACAGTTCAATCCTGATCCCGGCCTCCTGAAAAGAGACCGGGATGATTTCAATAACATCTCCCCGGACGCGGAAACTGCCCCTCTGAAAATCTATATCGTTGCGTGTGTACTGGTTCTCCACCAGCCGGCGCAATATCTCCTCGCGGCTCCGGCACATCCCGCGCCGCAAAGAGATGACATGGGCGTGGTATTCCTCCGGCGAACCGAGGCCATATATACATGAGACACTCGCCACGACGATAACATCTCTTCTCTCCAGCACCGCGCTGGTAGCCGAGTGCCTGAGCTTATCGATCTCCTCGTTGATCGATGAATCCTTCTCGATATAAGTATCGGTCTGCGGTATATAGGCCTCGGGCTGGTAGTAATCATAGTAACTGATAAAAAATTCCACGGCGTTATCCGGAAAATAAACCTTGAATTCATTACAGAGTTGAGCGGCCAGTGTTTTGTTGGGGGCCATTACCAGGGTGGGACGCTGCACCTCCCGGATGATATTGGCCATCGTAAAAGTTTTGCCCGAACCGGTAACCCCCAGCAAGGTCTGATAACGATCGCCATCCTGCAATCCCCGCACCAGTTTGCCGATGGCCTGCGGCTGATCCCCGCTGGGCCGATAATCTGATTTCAGTTTAAAAACGCCCATTAATCCGGGTACACCCTCCCTTTTCTACTCTGCCGTATCCATCCCTATATTATAACATAGAGCCGCCGACAATTATAACCAACCTACCCTATACCGTATCAAAGCATTGCCGGTTTTAAAAAGAGCCCCACATACCCTGTTGCTGTTCCTGAACAGCCCCCCGTTTTCATCCTTCCCTGTCATTGCTTCCCTGTCATTGCTAAGGAGAAATACACTATTTCCCGTCATCTTGAGGGATGTAACCAACCGAGAAAGAAAACACCCTCCCCATTTATCACCCTGAAGGAGCGCCCCCCTTCATTGTCATCCAGAGGGAGCGTCCAACGGACGCGACCGAAGGATCCTGACCACTCTCGTCCCCGCCTTTATCATCGTGATGATTAAAAAAGTATTACTTTCTTCATGGCAATGATACAAAAAGGGCCTCGGAATTCCCTAATAATACAGCCCGGGGTTACAACCGAAGCAGTTACTTTCATAGCAATGGCGCAATGGCAGAAAAGTGCGCCCGGGATGACACCAAAAGGACGCACGGAATGATAAAAAAATATCCGGCTAAAGGTCACTTCCTCCTTGGTCACTCTCATCTCCCAGGGAATCGTGATTTACCGGATAACTGATCACTACTTTTTACGATGTTCATCCAGAGCGTAAATCTCTTTTTTTGAAGGAGCCCGGGATTTATCCCACAGGCTTAAATCATCGTTAACGCTGCCCAGGATTGTTTTGGCCTGGGCTAGACAGTTCAGGCTCTGCGCCAGTAGAAGATTGACCATCCTCATCTTCTCTCTCTGTATATCCAGAAACAGAGTTCCCGCATCCTTGGTTATGGACATTATCGATCCCTCTATCCTCGAGTTTAATACTATTATCTTTTACCGATAATGCCAGTTTATACCTCCACCCTCGTGCCCAGGGACAATACCGCGATCCCCACCACGATAAACACCGCCGCGGATATGCGGCGCAGCCACTTATCGGGAATACGGGAGAGAAAACGGGCGCCCAGGAAGACAGCGATCAGATGATTGGCCAGCATGGCCAGGACCGCACCGGCCAGAACCACAAAGGGCCGGCCAAAGCTGGCGGCCAGAAGCATCGCCGTGATCTGGGTCTTATCTCCCAGCTCCGAGATGAAGATAAGGGCCACCGCCGGCCAAAAACCCGATCTCTGTTCTTGGGTGCGGGTGGTGGAACGTTCGGGAATCAGAGCGGTCCACAATCCGATAAAGATGAAAAAAGCCCCGGATAGGATGATGATTACATTCAGGGGAATATATGTATAGATGATCCCTCCCGCCCCGACCGCCAGCGCCTGAACGGCGGTCAGACCGACCATCACCCCCGCCAGAACCTGCAAAGGCGGGAAACGGGAAGCGAGGTTCATGGAAATAAGCTGGGTCTTATCCCCGAATTCCGCCAGAAAGATGCTTGTAAATGAAGTAACAAAGACGGCCAACATTTTCTATTCCCCCATCATTATCCGCTGCAAACCGGTACAACCTCCGGGTTATCGGAAGCTATATTGTTTTACCTTCTTCTTCTCGATAAATACGCCCTGATCTTCTGCAGCGGTTTGGATTTTCGCATCTCCAAAAAAATAGCGGTACGGGCATCGGGCACCGGTATCAATCCCCACCGTGGATAAGGACTTTCCTTCCTTGACCCCATCATCCTCTTATCGGTCCGGGTATCTCCCCCCCCATCCTTCTTCAGCACCAGGGTGATGACCCGGGATCTCCTTCTCACCGTAAGATGCACCAGAAAATAACTCTCGCCGATAAGCTGCCACAGGTGCCGGCTGTTTTCCACCTTCTCCCCATTTACTTCCTCGATGATATCTTCCGGTTGCAGCCCCGCCCGGGCCGCTTCCGAATCAGGATAAACGGCCAGAATCATTATCCCTCTTTCCGGCGGACTGAAGCGTGCCGCTCCCCGAAACTCGAAACGGTGGCCCAGGTGGACCACGAGCTCATGGCCGAGGGGCGCAAACAGGCAGGCGGGGACGATAAACGCCGGATAAAATTCCGCGGCCAGAGCCATTGCCAACAAGACGATGCTGTATATACTCAGGAGGCGTCCGGAGACGATACTCTTCTCCCGGGGGGTCGAAGAAATGGCCAGATCGGCATAACCCAGCCCGGCCATCACCGGTATCAGCAAAAACAGAAGGGTCTCCGCGGCCCCGGGTTCTATCCCCGTGCTCAATATCGGCCACCAATCGGGCATCTGGATTGAACCGCTCATCAGCTCCGATGTCTCCGGCTGCAAACTGACGATCATGCCCACCAGAGGAACGGGCCAGAAACGCTGCAAAGAAAACCCTCCCACTATCTGCCCCGTCGGTGCTTTAAAATAGACGGGGCTGTTACCCCAATGACCGCCGATATAGATCAACAAAGATTCCACCAAGTGCAGGACGGCAACGAGGATGAGCAGGCCGGTTAAATTTATCTCCAGCAAGGAGGATATAAATGCGTGATCTGCGGCCGGTGCATAGCTGCGGGT
>JBASYW010000144.1:0-2992 GCA_049277715.1 Dethiobacteria bacterium
CTTCAGTGATACCTCCCTTCCACAGGTTGCCATTAGCTTTGAGGTCATATGGGGCGAAGGAAACCTGAAAGAGATTTTGGCTATCCTGGAGCGGGAAAAGATCAAAGCCACCTTTTTTATGAGCGGATCCTGGATTGCAAATTTCCCTGAACTGGCCCAGGAAATACTGCTCAAGGGACATGAAATAGGTAAATATTCTTTTTCCAGCATTCCTTTTACATATCTTACTGAAGAAGATATCGGCATTGAATTTGCAAATTTCAACAAGCTTACCGCGGAAGTACTTGAGTACCGCTCCAGACTTTTCCGCCCCCCGCTAGGAAATTATAACGAGTTCATGGTCGATGTGGCCAAGAGATACGGTTATCGTACCGTCCTGTGGTCAATCGATTCTCATGACCTGATCGCCAACAACAGTGATGATATCATCACCCGGATATCGGGAAGACTCCATTATGGGAGTATTATTAATTTTCGGACCAACAGCGAACACCTCATCGATGCTCTACCGGTCATCATAAGCTATATCCGGGAGTCGGGCTATGATATTTTAACCGTTTCCAAGTTGATCGAAAACCACAATAAATAAAAGGAGCGTGAAGCACATTGAAAAAGAAAACATTGTTTCTTACAGGTTCGGCGAGCAAGATCAAAAAAACTATCGTAGTATTAATTGCTATTGTCCTGCTATTATTTATAGTCAAACTGATCGTTTCAGCTTACCATACAAAGGTAACCAGTGTGGAGAAGGGAGTTGTATTTTGGGAGGAGAACGTAGGTAAGTGGCGGCGTGATGAAGTGGAAAAATATGTGCAGAAGATCGCATCCGAGGAGATTCGCCAGCCAGTTGATGCTGAAATAGATCCGACCAATAAACGGATAATTCCCGAAGTTAGCGGGATGCGCATAGATATTGATGCCACAGTCAACAAGATCATGGATGCGCAAGCCAATGAAAGAGTTTTGCCTGTTTACCGCCAAATACCTGCACGCATCAAATGGGAGGATTATCCCTCTCTGCCGGCTTACCAGGGAAATCCCCATGAAAAATGTGTTTCGTTGATGATCAATGTTGCTTGGGGGGAGGAATACCTCCCTGATTTACTTTCGGTTTTAAAGGATGAGAATGTAAAAGCAACATTTTTCATTACCGGGAAATGGGCCGATAAAAATCAGGAATGGATTCAAAAAATTGCCGCTGATGGCCATGAACTTGGAAACCACGGTTATTCAGACGCCGGCGTCATGACCGAATTGGATAATGATAAAATCGAGGAATCTCTACTTGATACCAATGAGCTGCTCTATGACGCCACCGGAAAAGAGACAAAGTATTTCACTCCCCACAAGGGGGAATATAATGATCTGGTTTTGGAGATAGTAGCACGAAATTCAATGCGCACGGTGTTATGGTCTTTGGATACTGTTGATTGGCGTGATCCGGGAATTGAAAAAATGGAAAGCAGTATCAAGGATAATATCAAAGGCGGCGATATTATTTTGATGCATCCCACCAAAGATATTCCCGAACTGCTGACCATAATTATACCGTTTATAAAGGAACAGGGTCTGCACATTGTTACGGTAGATGAACATCTGTCTTCCTTTCCCTTTTTTTGATGATCAATCCTGCTGTATTTAAAACAAAGAGGGGAGACAGGAAAGATGTTCAAGACCAAAGGTATCTTTAATTTTAAAAACATATTCCTTGTTATACTGATACTGGCAATTATATTAACCCTGGTCATCAATCCCCTGGACAGATACAAACGTTGGAGGCACGGGGTCAAAAGCGGCGTTAAATTGGAAGGATTGCTGGTAGAGGGATTACTGGAAGATGAATTGATGGATATAATAGAACGTGCTGCACCGAGCATAGAGGTCCCCCCCAAAAACGCTTTTGTGGACCATAAGAATAATGAACTGGTACCCGAGATAATCGGCAAGAAGATACATGCCTCCATGACGGCGGAAAAATTGCTAAACGCCAAGCCCGACTCATGGATATCATTTAAGATCATAGATATAGATCCTTTAATTACCGTTTCTCTTTACGAAAGCATTGTCCACGAGATCGGCTATTATCATACCTATATCGGTGGCGGCGGAGGTCGTGCCGATAATATAATTTTGGGCACTTCCCTGCTAAACAATTACCTCTTGCCTCCCGGCGAAGTATTTTCTTTTAACAAAACACTCGGACCGATTACCTGGGAGAGAGGCTTCAGATTTGCGCCGATAATTTCCGGGGGAGCTATCATACCGGGGATAGGAGGGGGGTTGTGCCAGGTTGCATCGACCCTCTACAATGCCGTCCTGAATGCCGACCTGGAAGTGGTGGAGAGGACCCCACACAGCCGTCCCGTAGGATATGTCCCCCGGGGGAAAGATGCAACTATCTCCACCTACATCGATTTTAAGTTCCGGAACGATACCGAAGATTTCATTCTGCTTAGAACTTCAAATGCCGGACATAGAATCAACATTTCAATTTTAAGTAACAGAAACACGGATCCTTGACATCTGCTTTGCAAGCATGTACCTTCATAGTAAATACAGAAATGAGAGCATATTAATGAAAACTGTCAAGGTACACATCAAAAAAATCAATAAAGCCGATGATCTGCCTCTACCCTCATATATGACCAAAGGATCTGCGGGGATGGATCTTTATGCTGCTGTCGCCGATACTATGGCTCTAAAACCCGGCGAACATGTTCTGGTTCCCACGGGAATAATGATCGCCCTCCCGGATGGATTTGAAGCTCAGTTGAGGCCGCGGAGCGGGTTGGCCGTCAATCACGGTATCACCATCCTCAATACCCCCGGTACGATCGACTCCGATTATCGGGGAGAGATCAAAGTAATATTAATAAATTTAGGCCCTCGAAAATATATTATAAAGAGGGGAGATCGCATTGCCCAGATGGTTATAAAACAATGCCCACCGGTAAAATTCCTGCTTTGTGATGAACTTCCGCCTACCGAGAGG
>JBASYW010000145.1:0-3250 GCA_049277715.1 Dethiobacteria bacterium
GATTCAGACTCCCGGCAACAATATAACTAATACCCAGAAGACTCCAGGTAAAATCAAAGGTTTCTTTCTAAAGCTTCTAAGTTATGGAAGGTTTATTAAAGATCATTGGCATAAGCCTCCCCCCAATCGTTATCTCTCATTCAAGGAATTTTTTGCTTATGCTGTTGGTGGTATGGGTGTTGTCGGCGGTACGCTGCTGCCATCCTTTATCACGCTTACCTATGGTATCTATATTGCCTCGGCTTTGAATTTTACCAACAATGAGATCATGTGGGTGGGGATAGCAAGCAGCCTATTTGTATTGGTCCGGTCGCCGTTGATCAGTATGATTATTGATAATACCAATACCAAATATGGTAAATTCCGACCTTATCTGATTTCCATGCCTATCCCCATTATCATCTTGTTTTTTGCAATCGGATGGATTCCGCCCATGATCAATGATCACCTTACCATGGTGATTGTTTTTGCAATATTATTTAATTTGCAACAGATTTTTATTGTTATTTATACGACCGCATTTACTTCTCTTGTCCAGGTTATTTCACCCAGCCCTGAGGAACGGACTGATCTGATGTCTTACGGTGCATTTATCTATTCCTTTGGGCCTTCTCTGGTCAACTTTCTTTTTCCCTTAATTGCCAATCTGTTGTTTACCGTCTGGGGGACAAATGAATGGGGAGAGAGAATAGTTTTGGTGCAAGGGGTCAATGCCATCGGGACTTATAAATGGGTTTTACCGATTATGGCCATTATATTCTTCGGTATTGGTCTGATTGCCGCTTTCTTTACCGAGGAGAGGATTGTCGTTCCCAAATCTTTCAAACACAAGGTGAGATTTGGTAACGGTATCAGGCGAACCCTGGAGAATAAATATTTTTGGATTTCGAATGCAAGCATTGTTTTAGGCATATTCAAATTAGTCGGGGCCTCTTTTGTGGTCTGGATCTGTAATTATATGCTTGCTCCTAAAATGACGGAGGCTTTTGCCGCCAGTGTGCAATCTATTTTTATTACAATTATGGGTACGGCCTGCGTCCCCGGAATGCTCCTGGCACCATGGCTTATCAACAAAATTGGTAAGCGTAATCTGATCATATTTTCCAATTTAGGCTCCATATTATTTACCATTCCGATGGTATTTTTGCTTGATGATCCTTACCTGTTGTTGACATGTTGTTTCTTGATTACCTTCTTTAACGCGGTACAGGTGGTTACCGGCCCGGCTATTACTTCGCAGTTATATGATTATCAACAGTATAAGACGGGCGACCGACTGGAAGGTTTTTTATCGCAATTTTCAGCGATAATTCTGGCGATATTTGGAATATTAACTGCTTTTATACAACCAAATGTACAGAAATATTTTGGATATATGGGGGAAATGGAAGGGGTCATCAGCCTCTTATACAATGCCGATATAATCAATCCTATTATTAGAACGATGTGTATCATCGGTATTATCAGTGGAATTTTAGCCACCATCCCCATGTTTTTCTGGGATCTATCTGAAAAGAGGCACCGTCAGATCATGGACATCTTGAAAGTACGGGCAAACTTCGTTGATGGTCTTTGCGATGAGCAGACAAAAATAAATCTGGAAGCCAGAATTGAAGCAGGCGAGGAGAATGTTCTGTCGTGGTTTGAAAACAAGAATAAAAAGTAGCGATACTATCAGATATCCGTCTCAGGAGTTATTGTGGCTTTTGCCCTTGAAAAAATCTTGATCGTGCGTTATAATATCCTTCGTGAATCAGGAGCCGCGAAGCGGGCCGACGTAGCTCAATTGGCAGAGCAGCTGATTTGTAATCAGCAGGTTGAGGGTTCGAGTCCCCCCGTCGGCTCCAGGTAACATGGTTTGAGAAGAAAATATGTGTGGAGAGGTACCCAAGTCGGCCAAAGGGGGCAGACTGTAAATCTGCTGGCGATGCCTTCACTGGTTCGAATCCAGTCCTCTCCACCATTTTTATTATTATCAAGGATTTACAGGATAGATGTTTATTTTCCAAAAAGGAAGGATACAGATCCTTCCTTTTTTTATTTAAGTGCAGGCTGTAGCGGACAAGCCATATTTGCCCGATTCTGAAGATTAAAGATTCTTTAATTATCATTTAATTAATGATAATATATAAAAAAGGCAATTAACGGCGAAATGAGGCAAAAGGAGATGTTGTAATTGGCCATAGTTAAAGAGCAGACGATTGAGCAGGCTTGGCGGATGTCGATGTGGTCCTGTGCCCGATATGGTTATAGCTACAAGATCGAGAAAGGAAGTTACGAGGGGCAAGTAAGGAAACAGCTTGATCATTTAACCGTATTTATCGAAAATCCCGGAACCCGACCCTTGGCGGTTACTTTACCTGAAAATTCAGGGATTCCCGCACCTACCTCCGATGAGAAGATCCAGGCCTATTTTTATGATTATCTGGCCACCGATACAAAGGGAGAGAAAGAAGATTATACATATGGTCAGTATATTTCCCGGCAGCTCTCCAGGCTCATTGATCTTTTAAATATTTCCGGAGGAGCCACCAACCAGGCGTGTATGAACATTGGTGACCAGAACAGCATCGAACTTGCCGATCCTCCTTGCCTTCGGGTGGTCGATTTCAAGGTTGTGGATGGACGGCTGACCATGTCCTTGTTCTTTAGATCATGGGATCTGTTTGCCGGTTTTCCGGAGAACCTGGGGGGGTTGCAATTATTGAAAGAATATATCCTGATGCAGTTGACTTTTCCAGTCGAAGATGGGCCGATTATTGCATATTCTTCCGGTGCGCATATATATGAACAGTATTTCCCGCTGGTGAATATGTTAAATATCCACCAATGTTAGATATATGGTCGTAGCAGCCTCGTCTATAGCAAAGCTTGGTAAGATGGTTTGCCATCATTGCTATAAAAAACCGAAGATGCCGAAGGGATGGCGGCTATGTATGGGATGATGGGTACGATGCCACAGCGCGAAGTGGCAAGCGATTTTATTTTGGATTATTTTGATCAGTTGATGCAGGCAGAAAAAAAATAGAAGGCGAGGAAGATTATATTGATGGACACATTACCGCGGCCGGAGTATCCCCGCCCTGATTTTCAGCGAAAAACCTGGCTAAACCTGAATGGTAAATGGGATTTTGCTTATGATCCCAAAGGAGCAGGCGAGAGGGAGGAGTGGTTCAATAGAACATCTCTGCCGGATAAAATCGTGGTTCCCTTTCCGGTGGAATCCGATGCCAGTGGACAAGGTCGGGCT
>JBASYW010000146.1:0-4587 GCA_049277715.1 Dethiobacteria bacterium
CACAAAGACTACGCATGATATTTTAACCTGAAGTAAGGGGTAAGTCAAGTATAAATAACCTGGCCCCCGTAACCGGGATTTAAGCACTGTTGTCATCCACTTACTTTAATCTCTGTAACCATTTCAAAATATAACCGTCTTCGAAAAAGCCAAGAAGCGTATCTTCGCAGAATCGATCGGTGCGAATTGCTCCCAATATAAGTGCAAGGACACTAAACGAAATTACAAGCTCATTGTATATTTACAAATGGAATCTGAATAGGGCGCTCCGGCGTACCGTCATTTTCCCCGTCGGTAATCCATTCGCCGAAAGATTCGCCTTCAGCTATTTGCCAATATATTTCGCAAGTACTTTAAACATGCCAACCTTGCCTTCAACCGCCGATAAACTTATACCATTCTTCATAAATGGTGTGAAGATCATCATCAAGGTAGGTGAGGGCCTTTTCTTTAAGCGGTTCAGGAACTCCATAATAGGCTTCTGCAATAGAACCTGTTATGGCGGCCAAAGTATCACTGTCACCGCCAACTGAAACAGCCAGACAAATTGCATCTTCAAATGAAGTTGATTCCAAAAACGCTTCAATAGCTTGTGGAACAGGTTCCTGGCAGGTTTCGTTAAATTGGTAAGTTTCTCTTATATCGTCAATTTTAAAGTTAAGCTTATTTGGTAAATCCGCGACGTGCCATATAAATTGCTATCGCAGTAGCTTCAGCGCCCTTTATGCCCTCATCATGATTAGGTGTCACTCCGGCGACAATTTCAGAGAGTCTGCGGGCTTCGCCTTCCGTTCTAGCCGCAAAACCTACCGGACTTATCCGCATAGCTGCACCATTACCAAAGCTGTTGTATGGTTGGGGATCATCACTGAAAACCCATCTTGAAAACATTCCGCCATAACCACAGCCCGGATATTTACGTCCTATTTCCTGCATATATTTGATAGTCATGTTTTCAAGAAGCGAGCAATAGTTACTGTCATAACAGTGCCCATCAAACGTAGGTTCCATCATCTTCTCTGTTTCCATAATCGCCTTGGCAACAGCAAGAGTCATAATACTGTCATCTGTTACCCGGCAATTATCTGTAAAAAGGTCAAAATCCTTACTTTTATGATTATTAAATTCAAATCGTGAACCAACTATATCTCCAATGATTGCACCTAACATTATTCTCCTCCTTATAGAATATCCCGGAAGGCTTAATTCCCCATAATAATATTTAATAATCAATCTCCTCAAAAGTAAACACTTCTTCTATGGTACTGTTTAGAGCCCTGGAAATCTTATAGGCAAGTATTAGAGAAAGATTATATTTGTTGTTCTCAATATAACCTATGGTTTCTCTACGGACATCTACTATATTAGCAAGCTGTTCCTGGGTTAAATCATATCTGGCTCTTAGTTCTTTAATACGTGACCTGATTACAACCTTCATCATTATTGGTCACCTCTTTTTTCATAAACATAGTACGAAATTACAAATGTACATATTTGAACAAAAAATATAACTCCAACAAACAGGGCTGCTGTTTCCAATGTTTGCAGAATGGATAAAGCTGCTATGGCAAATGTTATACTTACAAAGGAAACTACGAAAGCGTTCAATCCTGCCTTAGCTATATTTATCTTGAACATCTCGTCGTTTCGGATTCCACCAAAGGCAAAAAAAGCAAAAGCGCCAAAGAACCCAAAGAAACCATAATTGCCAGTGGGCAGCCCCAACAACCCAATAAGCCCCAAAAAACCTAAAAATCTTAAATTGTTCTTTTTCATAAAAACCTCTCCTTAACGTGATATGGACATAACATATTGTTATGTTTATATATCTTCTTGAGCTAAATATATCACATCATGGTAGAAGAAGCAATACTTAATATTTATTTTTCCCATAACAAACCTCTTTGTAAAGTTTAGATCAAGTAAATGATGTTAAGGTGATAATTAAGCAAGCCGCACAACGTCTTAATTTTGGCATTGCCAGAACCGCTTGAATCTTCTCTCCTTCAGCATTGATAAATATGAGACAATCCTGCTTCTTGAAGGGCAATTGATTGGTTAAAGTAAATCTGTATTTGCCCGGCATGGTTTCTTAATTTCGCAAGAAGGTTCGCATATAGCATCTTCCATTCTCTGTGCAGGAGTTAGGTCCATACAATAGAGAACAAGATTCTCAGTTGTTTAACCCGGGATTCCCTGTAACTGAAACGCTATAGCACCAGGTGGAATTATTGTTATTTACCGTCATGCCCTAATAGGTAATGGTATAAGTTGCAGTCGGTGCGTTAGCAGGCACTAAAAACTAACATTCCGGGAACATTCCGTGCATATCCCTCATAGTGCTAAAAAAATAGAACAGGTGAAAAAGCCTGTTCTATACTGTTTAGCTGTAAATTACCATAATCTTAAGCAGGTTCAACGCAAGGAGTTAGCTCAGAAATCTCCTCAATTTTAAATTCAATTACCATTTGCAGCTTAATCACTTTCCTCAGAACGGCTGCTACAGATTCGTTAATTGCCAACAAATCTGCGATGGTAACATCTGTCATTTCCAGAGCCGCTTGAATCTTCTCCCCTTCAGCATTGATAATATGAGCCAATCCTGCTTCCTGGAGTGCAATTGACTCAAGTAAATCTGTGATTGCCTGACATGGTGACGTTGTCGATGGTGTTATAACTGGCATTGACATATCAGAAAACCCCTTTCAACAAAATAGTGATAGATAAAACTTATTTATCCCAAGAATATAATACGTCGTATATTTCAAAACGGTTACTGTTCAATATGTTTTTTAGTTGTAGTAAGAAATATCAAAAGAAGGGAAACCATAGACAGGCCCGGATGGGATACGAAAAAGCATGGTAATGAAGTCGGTTTCCGACCATCAAAAACAGCAAACGGCTTAAATATTGGGCTTTTCACACCTCTTAAATTAAAAGGTCAGCCCAGATGAAACAGCTCATACTTCTGTGGAGAAAGCTCACGTAAAAATATCGAAGGGCCGGTTATGAAAGATGAGCCCTGACGATAGTCACGACTGTAAGTTGAAATATGCAGAAAGCGCGCCGCTCGGGAAGTGGCCACATAGAAAAGGCGCCGTTCTTCCTGCAGATCATTGGTTCCCCAGCTGCTGGGGAAATGCCCTTCATTGACCCCCAGGATAAACACGGCATCCCATTCTTTCCCTTTGGCACTGTGGATCGTGGAGAGGGTTAAAAAATCATGCCCATCCTGGGCTATCTCTCCGTCCTCATAAAACAGGGTCTCCTCCAGGCTCAGGCTTTCAAGAAATTGTTCCAAATCATCATATTTCTCACTGTAGGAAGCCAGCCTCTCCAAGCTGCGGTAGCGATCTTCCCAGGCATCGGGGAAGTTTTTTTGCAACAAATCGTAATACCCGTTTTTCAGGATCAGGTAGATAAGTTTGGCGATCTCTCTTTCATCAATAATCGCCGTCAAGGTGTTCTTGATTGTCTCCCACCCCTGTTTGCCGCGTGGCGGATATAGTTCTCCGGATACAATCGCCTTCAGAGGCTCCTTCAATTCAAGAATCTCATCGATCATCCGGTTGCATGTCGCCTTGCCCAGTCCGGGATATAACGGAATGATGCGTCTCCAGGAAGATTCATCATGGGGATTATACAGAATTCTCATCCAGGCCAGAATATCTTTGATATGGGCTTTCTGCATTAATTTCAGGCCGCCGTAAGTGCGATACGGTATTTGGCGCCTGATGATTTCCAGTTCCAGATCCTGTGAAAGATATGAACTGCGGTACAGTACCGCCATCTTGTTTAAACGTAATCCCTGATGATAAAGCTCCTGAATTCTTTGGGCCACAAATGCCGCCTCTTCATATACATCTCTGGCCTTTATTACCCAGGGTTTTTCTCCGCCCGCAATCTGCGATACCAGCCTTTTGGGAAATTGGTCTTTATTGATAGAAATAACTTCGTTGATAAGATCCACTATCTGGGGTGTACTGCGATAATTCTCTTCCATTCTGATAACCTGACAATCGGGATGGCGGCTGGGAAACCTGATTATATTATCAATCTCCGCGAAACGGAAAGCATAGATAGATTGTGCATCATCTCCCACCACACATACTTTTGATTTCTCCGCCAGAAGATCGATTATTCTGCCTTGAATTATATTTGTATCTTGAAACTCATCCACCAGGACATGGTGAAACTGTTTTTGATATCTGTTTTTAACTTCATCATAGTCAACAAACAATTCAAGCCATTTTACAAGCAAGTCGTCGAAATCAAAAGAATTGGTATCTTTCTTTCTCTGCTCATATTGGTCGGCCAATCTCTGCAATAACTCCGTATATTCAGCCAGCCGGCTGTAATATGCTTCCAGGGTGGAGGCGATTGTTTTTCCTGAATTACGGGCCTGACTTATTAATTTACCGGCAAACCCCCGTTTTAAAAACAATTTCTGCTCTTCGGGGGAAAGATCTTTCTTGATTCCATCGAGAACGCTCTTCAATATGACCGCACGATCATCCTCATCCAGAATTGTAAAGTGGCTGCTTCTCTCAAATAAAGAGGCATAGTTTCTAAGGATACGTGCACCGA
>JBASYW010000147.1:0-2042 GCA_049277715.1 Dethiobacteria bacterium
CTTTTCGCCATGGCCCAAGAAACGATCAGTCGCCAAGCCAACATATAAAAATAAACAAACCATTCCCAAGAAAAGTTTACCCCATAATAATTGACTTAAAAATGAAGCCGGGGAATTGCACCCCGGGCCCCTATATATTATAATCCTAAT
Source organism: Dethiobacteria bacterium (assembly GCA_049277715.1). GTDB lineage: Bacteria > Bacillota > Dethiobacteria > DTU022 > PWGO01 > JAAYSV01. Next base: position 151 of record JBASYW010000147.1, read on the forward strand.
GAAACAAAGAAGGTGAAATCAGATTGAGCAGACGAATCCTGTTAACCATTGCCATCTTTTTATTAATTATTCTGGCCGGCACGACCCTGGCCTGGTACTGCTTCAACCGCATGTTGCAGCCGGTCAACCCGGCCGCCGCCGCAGATGATCTCATTACCGTGACCATTCCGATGGGTTCGGGCACCGCACGTATTGCCAATATTCTGGCCGAAGAAGAGCTGATCCATAATACGATCGTATTTCGCATCTTTTCCCGGTGGACAAAATCCGATCAAAAATTCGTGGCCGGACAATATCAGCTCAGCCCGGCGATGGATCTGCAAGATATAATCTCGATTATAACCGAAGGCAGGGTCTATCGGGAGACCAACTGGATTACCATCCCCGAAGGATTCAACGTGGAACAGATCGCCGCGCGCCTCCACGCGCAGAACAAGGCTGATACCGAACGCTTTCTGGCCCTGTGCCGGATGCCGCCGGATAATTTTCCGGAGACATTCCCTTTCCTGAAGGAAGCGGCCGGAAAATCGGCGGACTACCTCCTCGAAGGTTATCTCTTTCCCGACACCTACGAATTCAGCCATGATATCAGCGAGGAAGAGATCCTGATGCTGATGCTGAAGAGGATGGAGAAAGTATATAACTCCGCCCTGGAAGAGGTAGAGGAGAAGCCGAAAATGAATATGCACGAGGTTCTGACGCTGGCCTCTCTGGTCGAGAAAGAAGCGGTAGTCGCTCACGAGCGCGAACTCATCGCCGGCATCCTCGCCGGCAGGCTTGAAAAAGGAATGTTACTGGGCTGCTGTTCCACAATCCATTATATTCTGGGGGAAACAAAAAACCCGCTCTTGTGGGAAGATACAAAAATCGAGTCTCCCTACAACACCTATCTTTACGGCGGACTGCCTCCCGGCCCCATCGCCTCTCCGGGAGAGAGCTCCATCAAGGCGGCTTTGCATCCGCAGAAGACCGATTATCTCTATTTTGTCTCCAAGGAAGACGGTTCCGGAGAACATTTTTTCAGCCGCACCAACGCTGAACATGAGGCCTTCAAAGTGATCAGCAAAAAAAATGCAAACCGCAACAAATAATGATGTGTGAAGTAAGTCATTAGTAAGAATCTCAACCACTCTCGTCCCGCCATTATCACCCGAAACGCAAGCACCCCGGCCCGGCGGCCCGATGTTGGCTTACCGGCCGCCTTCCTCAGCGCTGTACTCTCAAACCTTAGTATCATTCAGGACAGAACAAAAGATTATGCACGGAACTATTCGCTCCGCTCAAGATTCTTCGCTTCGCTCTGGATGACAGGATAAATAAACGGAATGACAGGGCGGGGGGCGCTCTGGATGACAAGATAAAAAACGGTATGACAGGGTGGGGGCGCTCTGAATGAGAAGATAAAAATCTGCCCCAAAGATAAGCTTATAATTGACGGACAGGGAGGTTTTTGAGAATTTTGAAATCCCCCCGCTCCCCCTTTAGAAAAGGGGGAGATTAGACGGTTTCCCCCCTTTGAAAATTAGACGGTTTCCCCCCTTTGAAAAAGGGGGGCCAGGGGGGATTTATTTGACTGTTCCCCCTTTGGAAAGAAAGATAGGAAAAATTCACGATATAGCATCCCGATGATCCGCTGCCGATTCCGCCATTATCCATCCGGACTGATATAACACCGGCCTAACGCCGGCTTCATGTTTATATACCCGCTGTTATACCTGGGTGAAATGTTGGTTTTCTCACAAGATCCTTCGCTTCGCTCTGGATGACAGGATAAATAAACGGAATGACAGGGCGGGGGCGCTCTGGATGACAAGATAAAAAACGGTATGACAGGGTGGGGGCGCTCTGAATGAGAAGATAAAAATCTGCCCCAAAGATAAGCTTATAATTGA
>JBASYW010000148.1:0-4208 GCA_049277715.1 Dethiobacteria bacterium
TTAAATTTTGTCCGGCTTCCGGTGGCGCGAAGCGTATAATCTCCCCCGGTGATATCCACCTTGAGCGTATCGATCACGGCCGATGCCGTCTGGCTGGCTACAAAACGTGTCCAGATCAGTTTATAGAGCCTCAACTGATCTCTGTTCAGGAATGCTTTTATCTGTTCGGGTTCCCTGTATACATCCGAGGGACGTATCGCTTCATGGGCCTCCTGAGCCCTCTTCGGTGACCTGAAAACATGCGGGGTGGAAGGAAGATATTGTGAACCGAGTTTTTCACCGATATATTTACGGGCCTGTTGACGGGCCTCGTTGGAGATCCTGACGGAATCGGTACGTATATATGTTACCAACCCGGTCGCCCCGCCGCCGCCAAGTTTTATCCCCTCGTAGAGCTGCTGAGCCAGCTGCATTGTCTTCCGTGTATTGAATCCGAGTTTCTGCGAAGCTTCCTGCTGCAGGCTGCTCGTGGTAAACGGAGGGGCCGGCCGTCTATTCACCTGTTTGGCAGTCACTTCTTTCACCACAAAAGAACTCTCTTCAAGTTCTTTAATGATCTTACCCACTGCCGATTCGTCGGCAATCTTTATTTTTTCACCTTTGGCCCTGATCAACTGGGCATAAAAAGGCTCCGGCTTGCTCTGGCCGGTCAAAATCGCATCGACGGTCCAGTACTCTTCCGGAACAAAGGCTTTTATCTCGTTCTCACGGTCGCAGATCAGAGCGACGGCAACCGATTGCACCCTTCCCGCACTCAACCCCTTCTTGACCTTTTTCCAGAGAAGCGGGCTGATCTGATAGCCGACCAGACGATCAAGTATCCTTCTGGCCTGCTGGGCCTCCACCCGGTTGTTGTCGATAACCTTGGGTTCTTTCAGAGCCTTTTTTAACGCCGTCTTGGTAATCTCGTTGAATTCAATCCTGATTAAATCCTGATCGTCCAGGTCAAGAGCCTGACTCAGGTGCCAGCAGATGGCTTCACCTTCGCGGTCCGGGTCGGCGGCCAGCAGCACCTTGTCTACCTTCTTCCCTGCAGATTTAAGCTTTTTCAATATCTCTCCGCGGCCACGAATGGTAATATATGTCGGTTTGAAATCCTGTTCGATATCGATGCCCAATTTGCTCTTGGGCAGGTCGATCAGGTGTCCGTTGGAAGCCAGGACCTGATACCCGGATCCCAGGAACCTCTTTATTGTATTGGCCTTGGTTGAAGATTCGACAATCAAAAGAGTTTTTTTACCCAAATAAAGCGACCTCCCGTTATATAATTTTGGATAATTTTTATTATTAATGAATAATCTCCCGAATCAATCCCGTTAATGCATCCGTACAAAATATTTTCCCGGAAGTTGGTTTAAAAAACCCTTCAACTCCAGGTTCAGCAATATACCGTTCAGTCTGGACAGAGGCAGTCCGCTGAGGCGGGCTATCTCATCAACATGGATGGGTTGGAACGGTATCATGGTCAGCAGCTTATCTTCTTCCGCATCGTCCAACGTCATCTGTTTTACTCCGTCCGCAGCGGTTTTGTTATCGATGAACAGATCCAGCTCGTCCAAAATATCATCCACCTTCTCAACCAGTTTGGCACCCTGTTTTATCAGTCGGTTGCATCCCCGGCTGTACGGACTGTTAATATTGCCGGGCACGGCAAAAACCTCCCGTCCCTGTTCCAGTGCAAAATCAGCGGTTATCAATGCACCGCTCCTCTCCATCGCCTCCACCACGATGGTCCCCAAAGAGATGCCGCTGATGATCCGGTTCCTTTGCGGGAAATTCTGGGGAACAGGAGTCGTGCCCGGAGGAAATTCACTGATTACGGCCCCCTGCCGGGTGATATCTTCCTTCAACCGGCGATTCCGTGCAGGGTAACAGATATCCACCCCCGAGCCCAGCACCGCAACCGTTCTTCCCCCGGCATCAAGAGCGCCTTGATGTGCCCAGGTATCGATGCCCAGAGCCATGCCGCTTACAACGGTGATTCCCATCGCGGCCAGCTCTGCAGATAATTTCAAGGTAATCTCCCGGCCATAAAGGGTTGATTTACGGCTGCCGACCATGGCCAGCCTGATCTCCTCGTCCCTGAACTCACCATCGGTATAAATGATCAGCGGGGGCAGGAAGATCTCTTTAAGCAGGGACGGATATCGAGAATCGTCCGCGGACAGCACACCTATACCGCTGTTCCGAATTATCTTCCATTCATCCTCCACCTTGATTCCGGCACGATCAGCCACAAACCTTTCCGCCAGCCTGCCCCATCCGGGAACATTCTTTAATGCATTTAACGGTGCGCGCCAAGCTTCTTCCGGATCAGGGAAATGCTCCTTCAGCGCTTTCACACTTTTCGGCCCCAGATAAGGGATCATGTTCAGGGCATGGAGATAAGCTAATTTATCCATCTCACATCGATCCTATCCGCTTCCCTATATACTATTTAATCCTCAAGATATATACTTTATATCATAAAAGAAAAAAAGAGGACAGGCAACTTTTTGTCTGAACCTCTATTTCAACAGTTTATTTTAACACTTGATCGGCTGTCTGTTTTATCCGCCGCCGCCAAGGGAGGGCGTATAAATGAATCAAAACAACCATCTGTAGAACATTTATAACATTGATCGATCCAAAGTATAGCCTGGACAAAATAGCTTGCAAGACCGAATTGTTTTAGAATGTTGTTTCCGTAAAAGGCTTCTCTTCCCGGATCGTCCGGACCCGGTTCTTTTCATCGACAAATATTACGCGAGGCTTGAATTTCTCCAGTTCCTCCTCGCTTAAAACCCCATAACCGATAATAATAACTTTGTCACCGGGGTTAACCAGATGGGCCGCGGCACCGTTCAGGCAGATATCTCCGTTCCCGTGCGGCCCGGCAATAACATAGGTCTCCAACCTGACACCGTTACTGCAGTTCAATACTTGCACTTTCTCATATGCCATCAGATCGGCCGCCTCCATGAGGGCCGCATCAATGGTAATACTGCCGATGTAGTTGAGATTTGCCTCCGTTACCGTAGCCATATGTATTTTGGATTTACACATGAATCTCAACAAGGTTACACCTCCACCGAAATATTATCGATCAGTCTTGTCTCCCCAAATTTTACGGCCAGGGCCAGTAAGACAGAACCTTCAATACACTCCAATTGTTGAAGAGTTTGGCCGTCAACCACCTCGATGTATTGAATGGCCGCCAGAGGTTCCTTTCCAATGGAATCGACCATGAAACCACGTATCGTCCGCGCATCCCTCTCCCCCGATAATATCATCTCGCGGGCCTTTTTTAGAGTGCGGTAAAGGATGGTGGCCGCCTTTCTCTCGGCGGGATCAAGATAGGCGTTACGAGAACTCATGGCCAACCCGTCCGCCTCTCTGATTGTGGGGCAGACAACAATCTCCGGATTCATATTCAGGTCGGCAACCATCTTCCGGATGATCAGTGCCTGTTGTGCATCTTTCTGTCCGAAAAAAGCCTTATCCGGAGTAACGAGATTAAACAGCTTGGCAACTACCGTGGTAACCCCCTGAAAATGGCCGGGTCTGGAGCCGCCGCACAGGGGCTCCGAAATGCCCTCCGTATTTACATAGGTGAGATACCCGGGAGGGTACATGGATTTGACCTTGGGATAGAAGATAAGATCGCACCCGACCTGTTCCGCTTTCCGGCGATCCTGCTCCAGATCGCGCGGATATTCATCATAATCCTCACCGGCCCCGAACTGAATGGGGTTTACAAAGATGCTCATCACCACATAATCGGTCTGCCGGCCTGCTTCCTTCAACAACGAGAGATGGCCGTCATGCAGAAAGCCCATGGTCGGTACAAAACCCACGGTTTTACCGGCATGCTTAACCTTGTTAATTTCATTCCTCAAAGCCTTGAAATCACGAATTATCTGCATAACATCCCCCAAGATATTGATAATTATTGTAGCCGATCAAGGGTCTTGACCAGCTTCTCGAAAATTTCTTCAGACATATTGAAGCGGTGTTCATCTGACGGGAAGGAGCCGTTCTTTACCTCTTCAATATAGCTCTGCACCCCTCTTTCCATCTCCTCGCGTGCCCGGGAATATTGCTTGACAAACTTCGGTCTTTTTCCGGTATACAGTCCCATGACATCATGGTAGACCAGGACCTGGCCATCGCAGTATTCTCCCGCTCCGATGCCGATCGTGGGGATAGAGATTAGGTTTGTAATCAAG
>JBASYW010000149.1:0-12240 GCA_049277715.1 Dethiobacteria bacterium
ATCCTAAAGATGGCGGGCTGTGGTGCGGGTAACGCGTGAAAATTCCGAGCGCCCCCTTCCCTGCCGGGTCGGGGTGATTCCGTTCCGGATGGATAATAGCGGAATCGGCAGCGGATCATCGGGACACTATATCGTGAATTTTTCCTACCTTCCCTTTCCAAAGGGGGAACAGTCAAATAAATCCCCCCTGGCCCCCCTTTTTCAAAGGGGGGAAACCGTCTAATTTTCAAAGGTGGGAACAGTTCCGAGCGCCCCCCACCCTGTCATTCAGAGCGAAGCGAAGAATCTTGGGTTTTTGGGCAAGCACCTTCTTCTCCATAAACAACAGCAGAATATGTAGACATGAGCAACTCCGGAGAAGAGCCATATCATTCCGGATGATGAAGACGGCGTGGAGTGGTTAAGATTCTTCGGTCGCTGACGCTCCCTCTGAATGATAGTAGGGTGGGTGCTCCCTCCGGTTAATAGTTTTTTAAACCTGCGGTATCCTGACACGATCAAGTGAGCGGAAAAATTTGCACTGCAGAACCGCTTATGATATCCTAATGCAAGGATAATAAATATAGGTCAAAGGGGGGCTGGGTAAACCCGGCTGAGATAGAGCTGCTGCTGCTCTGACCCTTCGAACCTGACCTGGGTAATGCCAGCGTAGGGAACATACTTGCCGCCTAGAAATGCAAGCTGAAGCCATCGTTGGCTCGGGCTTGCATTTTTTTTGGCCGCCCTGAAATTATCGGGACATACTAACAAAGATAAAGGAGCTCGCTGATGAAAATTGGAGACAATGCCAGGCACCACCTGCCGCCCTTCTTGATTTTGGTACTGCTCATCGCCTCCTGGGAGATGATCTGCCGGATATTTGCCCTCCCGGATTTTATTCTCCCCGCTCCTTCAAGTATCGCCAGGGCACTTGCAGAAAGCTTTACTTTACTGATGGAGCATACCTCGGCAACCCTTTATGCGGTGACCATCGGGCTATTGCTGGCGGTAGCCGTGGCCATGCTTCTGGCCCTGGCCATGAACCGATGGACACCGGTCAGAAACGCAGTCTACCCCCTGCTGGTGATCTCACAGGCAATCCCCATATTTGCCCTGGCTCCGCTGATCCTCATCTGGCTTGGCGTGGGCTTGAAACCCAAAATCGCCGTGGTCACCCTGGTCTGTTTCTTCCCTCTGGCGGTAAATATTGCCGAAGGGCTGGAACAGGTGAACCCGGAAGCCCTTGAATTGATGCGGGTGATGCAATCGCGCCCCTGGTTCACTTTCAAGTCGGTCCTGCTCCCTTCGGTCTTGCCCCACTTTTTCTCCGGTTTGAAGATCTCCGCCACCTACAGCGTCATGGGAGCGATCATCGGCGAGTGGTTGGGCGGGAGTATCGGCCTGGGCGTGTATATGACCCGGATGATGCACTCTTTCAAGACCGGCCATCTTTTTGCCGCCGTGATCATCGCCGTCTTGCTCAGCCTGATCCTCTTTAAAATCACCGATATGTTGGCCTGGCTGGTGATGCCCTGGAGCCGAAAAATAAATTATCAGAACAAGGAGTGAAGAGATGTGTTGAGTATGAATCGGAAAAAATATATGAAGTGGTCCATTCTAGGCCTGGTTCTTCTTCTGGGTCTGGTCTCTGCGGCGGGATGTGGTGAAAAAAGCACCCCCGCCAACGAACAGGTTACCATTCTTCTGGATTGGAACCCAAACACCAACTACAGCGGTCTTTATGTAGCCAAGGATAAGGGCTATTATCTTGAAGAAGGGCTGGAGGTAAAAATTGAAGAGGCCGGAGGAAACGTCGTGCCGCTTGTTGCAACGGATAAAGCACAATTTGGCATCAGCTATCAGGAACAGGTTACCTTTGCCCGTGCAAACGATAACATCCCCATCGTCTCCGTCGGTGCGATCATCCAACATAACAGTTCAGGCTTTGCTTCATTAAAAAATAAGAATATCAAAACGGTAGCCGATTTTGAGGGAAAAAGCTATGGCAGCTGGGGCACCGAAGTGGAAGAGGCGATTATCAAAGCACTTATGGATAAGGCCGGTGCCGACTTCAAGCAATTATCCATCGTCACTATCGGCGAAGCCGACCTTTTTGCCGTTATCGAACGGTTGGCCGACTTTGCCTGGATATATTATGGTTGGGACGGTATCGAGGCCGAACTGAAAGGGCTGGAGCTGAATTATATGCCGCTACATGAACTTGACCGGGCCTTTGATTACTACACGCCGGTAATTATCAGCAGTGAATCAACCATCAACGATCATCCCGAACTGGTTGAGAAGTTCATGCGCGCCACCGCGAAAGGCTACCGGCTGGCGATCGAAAACCCCGCGGAAGCAGCGGAAATTCTACTGCAGAACGCACCCGAGCTTGATCGTGATCTGGTGATGGCCAGCCAGGAATGGCTGAAGGATAAATACCTCGATGATGCCGAGGTATGGGGCCTGCAGAAAAAAGAAGTCTGGGAAAACTATAGCCGTTGGCTCTATGATCAGGGCCTGATTTCCGAAATGCTTGATGTGGATCGCGCCTTTACCAACGATTTTATCCGTTAAGAGAACACTTTTTAAAAAAATCGAAACGGAAGCCCGAAATATCGGGGTATGGATCAGGAAGTACCGGCTGCAGGGGCCCGGCTATGCGGAGTCCCTGCAGCATCTTCCACCCGGTCTCTATAACGAAGTGGACCAACAGGACGGAGGTTATGGAAAAGATGCTCTTGAATATAGATAATATCAGTTCAACCTACTCCTTCGGAACAGAGATATTGCCTGTTCTGGAAGAGGTCTCGCTCCGGGTAAACATGGGAGAATTCGTCTCCCTGCTCGGCCCCAGCGGTTCGGGCAAGAGCACCCTGCTGAAAATTGCCGCCGGCCTGCTCAGGCCCGATCAGGGCCGGGTATTTTTGGACCGCAAGGATATCACCGGCCGGCCGGCAAAAGTCGGTTACATGCCCCAGCAGGATCTCTTGTTCCCCTGGAAAACGCTTTTGCAGAATGCGGCCATGCCGCTGCAGATCACCGGCAAGAGTGGAAATGAAGCCTCCAATCGGGTCCATGAGTTGCTGCCGGTATTTGGACTCGAAGGTTTTGCTTCATATTACCCCGACCAACTTTCCGGAGGAATGAAGCAGCGGGCTGCCTTGTTGCGGACCGTCCTGATGGAAAGCAATCTGATGCTGCTCGATGAACCGTTTGGCGCCCTCGATGCCCTCACCCGTGAAAACTTGCAGGCATGGCTGCTCCAGATCCTGGAGCGCTTTCAAAAAGCCGTCCTCTTTGTGACCCACAGCATCGATGAAGCGATCTACCTTTCCGATCGGATTTACATGATCTCGGAACGCCCGGGCAGGATTATCCTCGAGATGGCCGTCGAACTCCCCCACCCCCGTTCCCGCAAGGTCGTTACCTCTCCCCTGTTCATCTCATACCGGCAGAAGCTGATGGATACTCTGGCGGCATCGGAGATAAGAAATTAAGGACGATGATCCTTGCGGCATTAAGTCCGGACAACCAGAAGAAGCCCGGAGGAGGCCGTTACTCTCGCCGTGGGGGAGGCAAACTCATTGCTCAAGCCGCGGGTGGAAGCAAAATAGAGGGTTTCTCCGTACAGCGGATATTTTAAACCTCCGGTCCTCACCCCCGTTACCTCGGACGTGAGAGCAAACAGAGAAAGATAATCCCCGACCTGCCCCTGCAGCTCCAGCTCGCTTTCCATCAGCCTGATTGTCTGCGACTCATCTATAATTTTGGCCCGTATACCCGCCTTGAAAGGGCGTATCAGCAGAAAAAGGTTGATCAGGGTATGATCCACCCTTTTCCCCCCCAGGGCTCCGCAGATAATAATCTCCCCCGGTTTGGGTTGAAGGGAGAGTACATATTCCAGAGCCATCTCCAGGTCGGACCTCTCCTGGTCGATGGACGGGTCACAGATCCATTCGACCGACAGGCGGTTTAGTTTGTGACGCAAATCCGCATCGATCGAATCGGCATCCCCCGCAACCGCATGGGGACGGATGCCCATGTCCAGAACGTGGCGGGCGCCCCCATCGACACAGATAATCCGATCTTCCGGATTGATCCGCCTCCGATAGAAATCCAGATCCCGGCAATCACCGTTGGCAAAAAGAAAAACCCGTTGCTGCGGCATTTTTTTCATCCCTCCCCTATTCTCATTCGGATAACAAAAGGTCCCCGGCCCGATTTGGATTTCATGCCGGTGACAGCCGGCCGGATTCTCTTTCCATCCGCACAAAAGCCGGCAATCCCTGCATCCGTCGAATAAGCCCGCTCCAGTTAATTATTCTTTTTTTCAGGTTGGTTATCCTGCCATCCGCGCAATGAATTGGGCAAGCAACAGGCAATCCTGCGCCCCGGTAGCAAAGCCAACCGGCATCCGCTCAAAATGTGATTATATCCCTACGTTTAAAGTACCCCTTTTGGGGCCATAGAATTAGCCAATCCTCCCGCCTGCTGTCTGTACATTGACAATCTTCTGTCTATGGGCTAAATTTATATTCAGGTCAAGGTCTGATCCTCCCGTAATAGTTGTTCTATTTTGCCGCCGCCTCTTCATAATTATCAGCGTGACCAATTTTAAAAATAATTCGGTCTCATAAAAAAGGAGGTTATCCAAGTGGTTCAGGTAGATATTTTCTGGTCTTACGCCATCGGGGCCAGTCTTTCCCTGGCGGCCTGGAGACAGTTTGAAAAGTTGAAGGAGGCCCCGTCTTCTTCCGCAATTACCGTCAGTAATGAGGATAAGAAAAAATATCCCTGTCCTTTTGAGAACATGTATTTTATCATCACCCTCCTGTATGTAGCCGTCCTCTTTGCGCCTAGCGGCATCTACCTTCTCTGGGCCTTTCCCAGTTGGGAGACCATGCACGTGGGGACCTACGAGACCATCCCCGCCTGGCTGGTCGCCCTGTTTGCCATCACCAACGTAACCCAGGGCATCCTGGGCTACTGGATTACCCACCGGTTGTATATGGCAAAAAAGTATTATCCGGCCTTCCTTCAGGTGATTATAAGTTACTTTCTGATGTTCTTCATTCTGGTAAACGGATGGGACAAAACAGGTTACATGCGTTTCTTTTCGGCTACCCGGGAAGATTTTCTCCACTGGGACGTCGCCGTGGGGGTATCCTGGCTTACCTCAAACGTAGCGCTTACGCTCTACGGCATGGGGGTGATATTGATACCGGTCATGCTTTACTTCCTGTGCTCCTGGATCAAGGAAGGTTATTCAACCGACGTTAACGTGGATCAAGAAAGGGCGCGAAAAACAGGGATAATCAAAATATTGATCCTTCTGCTCTCAATGGTTTTCCTGGGATGCCTGGGGTTTGCAATCATCGCCACCCTTCTCATTCACTTTTTTGATTGGGTCCCCGGACTACTGATCCTGGCCATAGTTCTCTATATTGCCGGGCTCAGCAGGTGGGGATTCTTTTATTTTATCTTCAACAAGCTGACCCTTCTGGATAATCAAAAACAGGTCAAAAATAAACCGCCAAAAGATATCAAATTCAAAGCCTCCAACCCCAGGATACATCCATGACATCGAGAAAGATAAATGAACGGGACCATCGAAGGGCAAATATTGGGCGTTTACGCATAAAGTCCGATAAACGACAGGATCGGATTGCCCCTCGACTGCCTGATAACGATGCGGATGGTATCTGTATGCACCGCTTTTTTAAAAGTTAAGATTCTCTTGCTGCCGATGACCGTACTCCTGGCGATCCTTCTGTACTTCTCGCCGCCATCGCAATCCAGCCGGGCAAAAACGTCAAACGCCTCCACGCGCTGGCTCCCGGTCAGATCCTCTTTAAGCACAAGGCGCTTTATCTTTACGGCTTTATCAAGCTTCAGATCAATGATGTACTCATGGTCAGCAAGCCTGTAATTCCGATCATCGTCAACGGCCAGTGCTGCCCCGGCCTCATCTTTGACCACCGTAGATCTTGCATCCCCCAGATAAAGCCGATAGGTAACGGGGCATGAGAAATCTTTTCTGATCTGCTCGCCGAACGCCTTGAGCACCTCAACATCCCTGGCGGCGATCACGCCCTCCTTGTTCGGGGGAACGTTAAGAAGAAGCGCCGCATTGGCACCGACGGAATTGTAATAGAGGGAGCAGAGCTTCCTCTTGCTCTTTCTGAATATTGCCCGGCGGCTGTTGTAAAACCAACCGGGATGCAGGGAAACATCCGCTTCCGCAGGATACCACCGCAGTTCCCGGCAAGATCCGAGGGCGGCGCGGCTCCCCAGATCCTTCAGCGTATGGTCGAAGGCTTTCAATTCCCGGCCCGTCCGCTCGTCTTGCTGTGAATGGGCCATGATCTTATCCACATCGGCCACATCAGCGGCGACAACGCTCCATTCGCTTGGGCGCACCACGCCCGCCTCATTGCCGATCCAGCGCACGTCGGGGCCGCAATTGGCGATGATCGCCCCGGGCTGGAGTCGGCGTATAACCTCGTAATAGCGCTCAAAATCATATTTAAACTCGGGAACATTCCGCCCCCTGGCCCCATCAAACCAGATCATGAAAAGCGGGCCATAATTGGTGCAGAGCTCGGTAAGCTGATTGACCATGTAATCGTTATACGCCTCGGTGCCGTACGTCTTCTCGTGCATATCCCAGGGCGAAAGATAGATCCCCAAATTCATACCGTACTTCCGGCAGCTCTCCGCAAGCTGCCTCATAATATCACCTTTACCATTTTTATAGGGGCTGTTGGCAATACTATGCTCGGTATATTTACTCGGATACAGGCAGAAACCGTCATGATGCTTGACGGTAAAAACAATCCCCCTGCTTCCGGATTCCTGCAACACTCTGACCCACTGGTCGGTATCCACTTTTGAGGGATTGTACCGGCGCGGATCCTCCCTTCCCGTGCCCCACTCCCTGCCGGTAAACGTATTCATCCCGTAATGGATAAACGAATAATACTCCAACTTGCTGTGAACAAGCTGTATGGGGCTTGGTACAACGGCGGTCAGGCGCTCGACCTCGGGGCCGACTTTTTCAAACCCGTTATTGGTCGTCGCCCAGCCCGATTCAAACCGCGGGTCTTTATCAAGCCACCCGCGCAGGTCAAACAAATTTAAGAATAATACCGTAACAAGCAGAACACCCGAAAATATTATATTTTCAACGTACACATCAAGCCCCCCTTTAATCAACTTGACCATAAACATAATTATATACATGAAAATGGTTGCCTTTCAATGGGTCAATTCCATTACTTACCGGCCGCCTCCATAATTTAAGATAGAATGGTTAGCTTTGCGGTGGCATATGAATGAATAGATAGTTGACGTTGATAACTAAATATTGCTACAATTGCAAAAGATAGAGATGAATTTCTTTTAAAATTTATTTAAATAGCTTTTCAGTTAACGTCTAAAGCATGGCCGCTCAAGCGGGCAAAATAGCTGATCATACCTTGCTTCTCAGAATGTTTGGAGATCAATTAAAGATACAATACTATCGGCACATAGCCCAAGATTAACCGGCCTTGGTCCAAGGAGGAAGTGTATGTCTTACCTGGAATGTTCCGATTGGACACAATGTACCCGCTGCGGCGAATGCCTCGTCGGATGCCCGGTTATGCGCATGGAACGAGAAGAAGCGAAGTCAGCCATCACTCAGCTCATCGAGGGAGAGCTGCCATCCCGTATCAAAAATGAATGTACTTTCTGTTTTAATTGCAACCGTTACTGCCCGAAAGAACTCCGGCCGCATGAGCTTATCCTTCAGCGCATGATTGAATATCGGGGTAGAACACCGCGCCTGTTGCAATACCTGTTTAACGGCCATCCCCCACCTACACTCTGGACCGATATCTATAACGCACTCACCGATGATGAACAGACAATCTTACAGCGTTGGTCGATGACCCCGCCCCCATCAAAAGATATTCTCTTTGTGGGGTGCATCGGCCGCATCAGCTGTTATGATATCGATAACTCCAAGGTGCTTCTCGATTTGCCCAAGTTCGGGCCACCGGATATCTGCTGCGGAGAGCTTGCCTACCGCCTGGGATCATGGGAAGCCTATGTGGAGACCGTGGAGAGGACCTTGACCCGCTTCGAGGAATTGAATATCGAGCGCATGATATGCTATTGTGGTTCGTGCTACAATTATTTATCAGATATTCTATCGAAGGTATACGGGAAGAAGCTCCCTTTCAAGCTCATCTCGCTCTACGAGTGGCTATGGGAGCAATACCGGGAAGGACGGTTGAAGGTGCAGACTCCTCTCAACTACCGAGCCGCCGTACATGAATCTTGCTATGTAAGTGAATTGGGCCCGGAGTTTGCAGCGACACTGAGGCGGCTCTATGCCGCAGCGGGCATGCAGATCGTGGAGCTGGAACATCATGGCGAATGCAACCTATCCTGCGGGGCTGTAAGCGTCATCCGCTCCCTTAATCTTGCTAAGAGTATTCTCAAGGTGCAAAGGCGAAAGTATGCAGAATTAAGCAACTCCGGTGTCCGGGAGATGGCCGTAAACTGTCCCGGCTGCTACATCACCCTCGGTTTTACCAGGCCCTTCTTTGGTAAAAAACTAAGGTATATGCCCGATGAGTTGTTACAGGCCTTTGGCGATCATCTCCGCTTTCCACTTGGCCGGCGCCTGCCCCTGATTTATAAAACCGTGGCAAAACGCTTACCCGCCCTCCTTCTGGCCAAGAATATTAAGCAGCCGACCGGGAGAAGTTGAGATGCAATTGAGCCGGTTTAAACCACGGGAAGAGCTTGCCTTTGCTCTGCAGGGCAAACGCCGTCTGGCCATCTTTGCATGTACGGTATGTGCCAATTTCAGCCGAACCGGCGGACATGCGGGGATACGTTATATGAAAGGCATCCTGCAGGAATTGGACAAGGAGATTGTGGTTTCTCATTGTATCACCGGCTGTTGTCTTGAAAACGTTTTACGCGCTACCTTTGACCGCACATTGCCATCAATAGCACATCGCTTGGATGCCCTGGTCATGCTCAGTTGCAGCAGCGGAGTCAAGACCGCCTTCCTCTTCTCTCCCGGCATACCGGTTATTGCCGCCTGCGATACACTGGGCAGCCGGCCGGTATCCCTGCAAACGAATAACATCTGCGATACCCTCTGCAAAGGTTGCGAGCGATGTATTATATCCTATACCGGGGGCATCTGCCCGCGCCGGACATGCCCACGCTCGCTTTTCGGCCCCTGTAAAGCAGCACCCCTCAATCAGGAGGAGAGCGTCTGCTCGGTAAACCCCCACCATGATTGTGTTTGGAAAGAGATCATCTCCCGCGGGGTTGATCTGCAGGCCTTGGCATATCTGAAATCAATGCCCCTTCCGACCGGGGTTCTCTCCTCCGGGCGAAAGAGGCCCCGAGCCCGCCGGGTGATAACCCGTTTTTTCGCCCGGATGCTGTCATTGACGAGCGGCCTTATCTCCCGTATCATTCTGTGGCTTGAATGAGCAGGATAACATAAGGAAGGGGAATAGCTATAAAAAATAAAACAATTCCCGCTATCCGGCTGTATACAGGCAAGATGCCCGGCCTACCATGAGGTTTTCCGGACTGAAAATCCGGACTGATAAATATAATTAACATCTGCAATATAACATTATATCGGTCCCCGTTTTTTATCCCGGCCTCTACTTACGGAAATATACGGCCCTACATCCGGCCTCCGCAAGGAGCTCTTATCCATCGGACATGCATATGTTTAATCTGATCCTATTTTGGTGTATAATAATGTTAATAAATTTCAAGGAGGCTGATGGCATGTGGTTTGGTGATTGGGTAAACCAGGGAGCGGCCGATATGGCAAAATTGGCTGTAAGAAGCGTTGATAATTTTAATTGGACATTCATATTTATTTTGGCTGTTGTCGCTTTTATTTATGGTACAGAATTGAAAAATAAAAATTATAAAGGCATCGTAGCCGGGTTGTCACTTTATATGGTCCATTGGTTTTATGAGATAATGAATGCCGTAATTGGCGGTGTTTCCGGTTATGCTTTATGGACTGTATCGCCTGAAAGCACCTCTTATGTGTTACTTATCGGTGTAAGCTGGGAGCTTTCCATGATGTTTTCAATTGCCGCTCTGGGGTTGAGCAAGATTTTACCCAAGGATCCTAAAGAGAAGATTTTGGGCATCAATAACCGCTGGTTTTTTGCTATCGTCAGCGCCGCCGTCTTCGCTCTGATCGAAGTATTTCTGGCCACCACTCCTGCATTTATCTGGGTTTATCCCTGGTGGGGAGCCATTCCCGTATTCATCACGGTCTACATTCCGTTTTTCCTGGCCGGCTTCCTGGTACCGGATACAAAGCCGAAGTTCCAGAAGATTTTTATCGGCGGGTTGGCGGCCATCAACGCCTTGCTGCTCATTGTATTGATACCGTTGGGTATAATTTAGAAAATAAAAGATATCAACAATAAAGATAAAAAAAGACATCATTTAAAAATGATGTCTTTTTTTGCAATCATTATCGCGCAATCACCCATTGACGGAAACGGCTCCTGATTCTCTATCTCAATCCAGATCCAGACCCGGCTCGAACAGAATTACCATGTTGAGAATTTCTTTAGGCCATGATCCGGCCAATCAGAGTCGCCACATCCTTCTCATCAAAGATTTGGGGCACCGGATACCAGGGGTTGCCCTCTTTAAGCGCCCAGATGACCATCTGAGGAATGTCCTCGCGCCGGATCATATCAAATTTTTCCGGGATGTCCATGGCGCGGTTGAGCCGTTTTATCTCTTCGATAAATGCCTCCGCTTTTTCAGCCTGGCTTTTACCGTCAACCTCAAGACCCGCAACCTCAGCAAGGCGTGCCAGCGGCCGGTGAATATTTCTGCCGTTGTACTCCAGCACATAAGGAAGAATAACGGCGTTGGCCAGTCCATGAGGCACATTGTAAAGGCCGCCCAGAGTATGAGCGATGCAATGAACGTAAGTCAGGCCGGTACGGGTAAAAGCGAAGCCGGCATAGTACGATGCCAGAAGCATATTCTGACGGGCATCAAGGTCTTTGCCATCCCGATAAACCTTTTCGGCGTTGGCCACGATAAGCCTTACTGCGTCTTCGGCCATCTTGCGGCATTGTCTGTCGCCTCCCAAGGCAATATAAGATTCTACCGCGTGGGTCATGGCATCCATGGCCGTAGTCGCCGTGATTGACGGCGGCAACCCTACCGTAAGCTCGGGATCAAGTACGGCATAGAGAGGGATCAGGTTCAGGTCGTTGATGGCATACTTGTGTTTTGTTTTTCGATCGGTAACTACAGCGGCGATGGTGGTTTCCGAGCCCGTCCCCGCCGTGGTGGGCACCGCAAACAGGGGCGGCAGCTTGCGACGGACTTTGAGAAAACCGCCCATCTGCTCGATACTTTGTTTTGGCTTTGCAATACGGGCACCCACGGCCTTGGCCGTATCCATGGGTGAACCGCCGCCAAAAGCAATCAGGCCCCGGCAGCCTTTCTCCAGATAGAGCTTCCTTGCCGCCTCGATATTATCGATGGAAGGGTTGGCTTCCACTCCATCGTAAAGGGTATATTTGATTCCCTCTTTCTCAAGGGCGGTTAGCAACTCATCCGGCAGATGCAAATCCATAAGGCCTCTGTCTGTCACTACCAGTACATTATCCAGTCCATGTTTCTTGATAACTTTTGGCAGGTTGCGAATACTGCCCGCTCCTAGCAATAATTCCGGTTGGCGCCAATTTAATAACTTTGAAGAATTGTAAAAAACAAACTGAAAAGTGCGATACCATGCTTTGCGCAGCATCGGGGACATGATCGATCAACCTCCAATCCAGTACTTGATTATGTTAATGACAGGTTTATATAATAATATTTACTCACTATAAATTTATTCTAACTGCTTTTACATAACAAGTCAATTTTCCCCCCCGCCTCTTATTTCCCTCTGCCTGACAGGTATTAATATGTTATAATAGGCAATGATATCAAGCATAGAAAAGGGGGAATTACGTTGAAAGGTTTTGCGATGTTAGGTATTGGAAAAGTAGGATGGATTGAAAAAGAAAAGCCCCCGGTAGGGCCTTACGATGCGCTTGTGGAACCCATAGCTCTGGCCCCTTGCACTTCAGACATTCACACCGTCTTTGAAGGCGCCTTGGGGGAAAGAACCGATCTGATCCTGGGTCATGAAGGAGTTGGGAAAATAGCCGAAGTCGGCGCTCAGGTTAAGGACTTTAAACC
>JBASYW010000150.1:0-5029 GCA_049277715.1 Dethiobacteria bacterium
TGACTGGACGGCGGAATTTATTGATACCGGCCCGGGTCAATGGCTGATGCGCTATGCCCGCGAATATGGATTTGTGATGAGCTATCCGCAGGGGACGGAGAAGATTACCGGATATGCTTTTGAACCATGGCATTATCGTTTTATCGGGATAGAAGTGGCGGCGGAGTGGTTCGCCTCCGGGCTGGTCCCTGGTGAATACCTCCGGCGGAGGGTACTGCATACTTGATGGCCGGGTGATTCATCTTTCCTTATCGGGCAGATTGAGAGCGAGTTTCGAGGCCTGCACGTTGATCTGATTCAGATAGAACCCGGTCATGTGTTCGATATTTTCCTTGAGCATCAACTGTATGTCGGCCAGAGTCTTCTTCATATTGGGTTGCAGAAGCATGGTTAACTCGATGTTCATGCTCACGCCGAGGCGGTCCGATTTGATCTTAACCTTGTTTACCCGGCTGACCCCCGGCATGTTCTCGCACAGATATGTTAACAGGCTGACGATCACGTTCTCGGCGATAAAGAAATTTCCCAGGGTGCTATATATGGGGCGGACGATGGAGCGTTCCATGGCGATTTTTTTTTGATCACCGGCGGAACGGGTGAAGATGGAATTAAGGGGGGCAACCAGATAACCCGGAAAATCCTTCTTGATGGCAAATGTGGGCAGGGGCACGACATGGCGGTTCTTGTCTTTTCTTAATTTCAGCGCTTTTCTGATCACCTCCTCGGGGACGATATCCTCAATGTGTATATAGTGATCGGGCGGTGGTATATCGAGCACCTCGCTCAGTTTCTGCACCATTCTTCTGGAGGTGCCGATCAGTAAAATCTTTTCCGGGTTGAGCCCCCTGATTTTCTCCCTCAATGATGCGGCATGGGCCGGGTCGATCAGGAGGGCGCGTTTGGCCGCACCGATCTTGGTCAGCTCGCGTTTGGCCGATCGTCCGGCGATTACACGGTGGTTATGGATGAGCAGGCCATCATCAAGAATCAGCCGGATATCATTTTTGAAGGCCAGAAGTGAAGCATGGTGGCTTTTGCCCGTGCCGCTTGCCCCTACCAGAGCATAGACAATCATGTTATCAGTACCCTTTCCTTGAAGAGAGGGAATATATCTTTATCCCCCATCCAAATTTATCCCGTTTACCGTTACAATCAGCCCTCGTCTTCTCTTATCAGCCCGATCAGCCCGTTCAATGCGGACTGCGGGCTGCAGATGCTTCCCGTACGGTGGCTGTTCAGGCGGGATTGCGGACCGATCAGCCGATGTTTTACTGACTTTATATTATAGCATATCCCCATGAAATAAATAATGCTGTCGTTTTTTTCAGCCGGAGCTTGTATTCTTTGCTTTTTGCATACAGTTGTATAATAATATTATCAGCATACGCAAGCATACGCGTACCATGGGGAGAAGCAGATGAAACTGTATGAATACATGGGCAAGGAGCTCCTGGCCCGCTATGGTATTCCCATCCAACCCGGACGGCTTGTCGAGGCTCCCGATGAAGCCCGGAAGGCGGCCCGGGATTTTGGGGAGGTAGTATTGAA
The DNA here is from genome assembly GCA_049277715.1 of Dethiobacteria bacterium. Lineage (GTDB taxonomy): Bacteria > Bacillota > Dethiobacteria > DTU022 > PWGO01 > JAAYSV01. Next base: position 1,549 of record JBASYW010000150.1, read on the forward strand.
AGCCCAGGTTTTAGCAGGGAGAAGGGGGCGCGGCGGCGGCATTGCTTTTGCAGCCGATCCCCTGGAGGCGGAGAGAGCCGCGGCGCGCATCCTGGGACTGGAGCTCAATGGTGAGAAGGTGGAACGCCTGTTGGTGACCAAAAAGAGAGCCATTGAGCATGAATTCTATCTGGCGATCGCCATCGATGAGCGAAAGCGTTGCCCCGTTATCCTGGCCTCTGCGTATGGCGGTATCGATGTGGAGGAGTCTCCTCCCGGCAAGATGATCCGGCTACCCGTTGAACCCGGCGGGGGGTACCAGACCGGTATGGGCGGGGAGATTGGCTCCGCTATTGGCTTGCAGGGGGAGATGATCGGCCATTTTAGCGAGATTCTGGGCCGTCTGCCGGTTATGTTCAAGGAGATCGATGCCGAGCTGATCGAGATAAATCCGTTGGCTCGATGCGGCCCGGAACTGGTCGCCATTGACGCGAAGATAATTATTGATGATGATGCCCTTTACCGTCAGCCCGGCCTGCCCCGGGTTGAGGAACGGACGGCTTTGGAGGAGAGAGCGCACCGGATGGGCATTGTTTATTTGGCCCTCGGGGGAGATATTGCCGTGATGGCCAACGGAGCCGGCATTACCATGGCTACCGTGGATATGGTCCGGTACTTCGGGGGTTCTCCGGCCAATTTTCTTGATCTGGGAGGAGGGGCCGGTGTCGAGAAGACCACGCAGGCCATGGAATTATTGTTGACCGCCAATCCCAAGGTCGTCCTCATTAATATTTTCGGGGGGATTACAAGGTGTGATGATGTGGCCCGTGCTTTTATACATCTGCAGGAGGCCGGGAAGATCAACGTGCCATATTTCTTCCGGATGGTGGGGACGAACGAGGATCGGGGACGGAAGATCCTGCACGATCATGGCATAGAAACTTATCGCTCCATGGAGGAAGCGGTGCGCCGGGCGGTGGAGGCCTCGCGGGAGAATAAGGGAGGAGGCGGACATGGCAATCATCATTGATGAGAACACATCTGTTCTGATTCAGGGCATCACCGGCAACCAGGGTTCATTCCATACGGGGCAGATGCTTGGATACGGCACCAGGGTGGTGGCCGGTGTCTCTCCCGGCAAAGAAGGGCGGCGGGTGGAGGGTGTTCCTGTTTACAACACCGTCGTCTCCGCCTTGAAGGAACATGAGGTTGGAGCAACGATCCTGTTTACACCGGCGCTCCATACCCGGGATGCGGCCTTGGAGGCTCTCGAGGCGGGTATCGGGATCGTGGTGGTGATAACGGAGCATATCCCCGTGCATGACACCATGGAAATTCTGGCCTGCGCCGATAAGAAGGGGGCTATTGTCATCGGCCCCAATACATTTGGCCTGGTTTCTGCGGGGCGATGTAAAATCGGGATTATGCCCAACCATATCTTTACCCCCGGGCCGGTGGGGGTTATCTCCCGGAGCGGGACCCTCTGTTACGAGATTGTGGCCCGGCTCAAGGAGAACGGATTGGGCACGACCACGGTGGTCGGTCTGGGCGGCGATCGGGTGGTGGGTTTGAGCTTTACGGACCTGTTGAAAGAGTTTGCCGCCGACGCGGAGACCGGGGCGGTGATCATGATCGGCGAGATCGGCGGCAGTGCGGAAGAGGAGGCGGCCGCTTATATCCGGGACCATGTTTCTTTTCCGGTAATATCCTTTATCGCCGGAAAATCGGCGCCGCCGGGCAGAAGGATGGGGCATGCGGGGGCCATAATTGAAAGGGGACGCGGCAGCTACGAGAGCAAGATCGAAGCTTTGTCCTCCTGCGGAATAAAGGTGGCCCGGTTATTTTCGGAGATCCCGGCTCTGGTACGGGAAGAGTTGGGGTCAGAAAACCAAAAAATTTAGAAAAACGAAAAATAAATACAAGTATGGTATAATATCCACATTAACCTTGGAGGTGGTACCTGTAAAAATGGATAACAAGCTATCACATCTAGAAGAACGCCATAGAATAACGATTTTGGGCGGCGGCGAGAGAAGACGTCAGGCTCAGCACGAGAAAGGGAAGAAAACAGCACGGGAACGTCTGGAGGAGATACTTGATGAGGGCAGTTTCGTGGAGCTGGGGGTCTTCTCTCAGGGAGGCCTTACCGATGCCAGCTCACTGGAGATAAAAAATCCCGGGGAGGGAGTAGTTACCGGTTACGGCACCATCAACGGGCGCATGGTCTATATCTTTGCCCAGGACTTCACGGTGGCCGGGGGCTCTCTCGGTGAGGTGCATGCCGCCAAGATATGCCGGGTGCTTGACCTGGCGGCGCAGAACGGGGCACCGGTTATCGGTCTCAATGACTCCGGCGGAGCCCGTATCCAGGAGGGGGTGCATGCCCTTAACGGATATGGCGATATCTTTTACCGCAACACGATCTATTCCGGAGTAGTACCCCAGATATCGGTGATTTTGGGGCCCTGTGCCGGTGGAGCCGTATATTCCCCCGCCCTCACCGATTTTATATTCATGGTTGAAAAGACAAGCCACATGTTTATTACCGGCCCGCAAGTGATCAAGGCGGTGACCGGAGAGGAGGTCAGCCAGGAGGAGCTGGGAGGGGCACAGGCCCATAATCAGACCAGTGGCGTGGCACACTTCTCCGCCGAAACCGAGGAGCAGTGTCTGGAGAAGGTAAAGACTCTGCTGAGCTATCTGCCGGCCAACAACATTGAAGATCCTCCCCGGTGCGAGCCGGAAGAACCGGAGCTCGACCCCGAAGAACTGGCCACTCTCGTCCCGGAAGATACCAACAAGGGATATGATATCCGCGAGGTCATCAGGAGGATTACCGACGGGAGCAGATTCTTTGAAGTTCATCAACATTACGCCCGGAATGCGGTGGTCGGCTTTGCCCGCCTCGGGGGACAGTCGGTGGGTCTGGTTGCCAACCAGCCTCAGGTGATGGCCGGCTGTCTGGATATCAACTCTTCGGACAAGATATCCCGTTTTGTCCGCTTCTGCGATTGCTTCAACATCCCCCTGATAACCTTTGTCGATGTGCCCGGTTATCTGCCGGGGGTCCAGCAGGAATGGGGCGGGGTCATCCGCCATGGCGCCAAGATACTGTTTGCCTATGCGGAAGCTACCGTGCCCCGGATTACGGTTATCCTGCGCAAAGCATACGGCGGGGCCTATCTGGCCATGGATTCAAGATCGCTGGGTGCCGATATCTCTTTGGCCTGGCCCACCGCGGAGATAGCGGTTATGGGGCCCGAAGGGGCGGTAAATATTATCAACCGCAAGGAGCTCGAGACAGCGGCGGACCCCGTAAAAGAGCGGCAGCGGCTTATCGAGGAGTACCGTCAAAAGTTTGCCAATCCGTACATTGCGGCCGGGAAGGGCTGGATCGACGATGTGATCGATCCACGGCTGACACGTCTGCATCTCCTCGGCTCCCTGGCGGCATTGTGCTCAAAGAGGGAGAGCCGTCCCTTGCGCAAACACGGGAATATAC
>JBASYW010000151.1:0-7501 GCA_049277715.1 Dethiobacteria bacterium
AAATGTGGCACTGTAAATAATGAGCAGGCCATAAGCCGAGAGGGCCAGCGTAATAAGGAGCAGAAATATATCAAAGTTTTTATACAACCTCTTGTTAGGCATCCGGATCTTCTCCTCCCTCACGGAAATAATACTCGAAGATCTCCTGGGCAATCGGGGTTCCGCTCAGTGCACCGAACTCTCCGTACTCCACGACCACGGAGAGGGCAATGACCGGGTTTTCATAAGGCGCATAGCATACAAAGATACTATGCGCGGGAATATTTCTATTCGCTGAAACCTGGGCGGAACCTGTCTTGGCCGCCACGGCAACGGGCAGGTCACGTAAAGGATACCATGCTGTTCCACCGGGTTGGGTAACCTGGTACATGCCTTTTTGAAGAATTTTGAAAGTTTCCGGCGATACATCCGCTTTATGGATAATTTCCGGCTGGGTCTGCATAATCACTTCTCCGTTGCCGGCAACCACTTTATCGACCATATATGGACGGTAATGGGTACCTCCGTTAGCGAGGATGGAAGCATAAACCGCCAACTGCAAAGGGGTAAAATTATGGTACGTCTGCCCGATGGCAGCGCTCATCGTCTCGGCTTCGTACCAGCGTTCTCCAAAGGTAGCCATTTTATATTCACGGCTGGCCACGACTCCTTCAACTTCACCGTATATATCGGTTAACCCTGTATATTTGCCCAGTCCCAATTCATGGCTGTAATAAGCAAGCGAATCGATACCCGCCGCCAGCCCCGCACGGTAGAAGTAAACGTTGCAGGAGGCCGCCAGCGCCCGGTAAAAGCTGATGTTGCCGTGAACGCTGTGGCAGGCTTTCGTATCCCCCACCGCGGAAAGTTTCCCGCTGCATCTGTATACCGTCCGATCATTTATTTTGCCGGTCTCCAGTGCCGCCGCCCCGGTTACCATCTTGAAGGTGGAGCCCACGGGATAAGTGCCCTTGATCGCATAGTTGATCAAGGGTTTGCGGGGATCCTCGATCAGCTTGTTGTACTCTTCCCTGATCGTATTGGGATCGTAGGAAGGGTAACTGGCCATGGCCAGAATGGCCCCGTTGCGGGGATCGATGGCTACTACAGAACCGCGCTGGGTATATTTATTCCCCTTTTGGCGCAGAATGCCGATCCGCTTTTCCAGAGCATCCATCGCCGCCTGCTGCAACCCCATATCCAGAGTTAAATGCAGATCATAACCGGGAACCGGATCGCGACGATCCAAAAATTCTATGGGCTGCCCCAGTGAATTGGTCTCCACCAACTGCTCGCCATCCTGCCCGCGAAGATAAGGCTCCCATGCGATCTCCAGAGCCTCCTGACCGACCAGATCCCCCTCGTGGTAGTCATAACCCTCATCTTTCCATTTCTCCACCAGATGTTTATCGATAGAGCCCTTGCTGAGATAACCCAGGAAATGTGCCCCCAGCTCCCTGTACGGATAGAATCTGATGGGCTGAACTTCGATATTGACCCCCTGCAGTTTCCAGCTGTTTTCTGCAAGTTTGGCCATGGTCTCATAGCTTATATCATTCTTCAGATCGATGGGCAGGTAACGGGTATAACGGTTCTTGTATATCTCCTCCTGTATCTGTTCTTTATCCATCTCCAGCAGTTCACTCAGGAAATCTATGGTCTGTTCATCGTATCCTTTATCCATATCCACCAGATAGACCCCGTAACCGGGCTTGTTGGTAACAAGCGGATTGCCGTTCCGATCGATAATTTTCCCCCGTGGGGCCGGAATGGGCAGCTTGGCATAACGGTTTTTCTCCGCACGAAACATGTAATAATCATGCTGATAAACCTGCAGATAAGCAAGCCTGGCCACCAGAACGATAAAGATACAGATGACGATTATCAGGAGGCCTCTTAAACGGAGATAAATCACCTTGTTAATGCTCATTGCACTCTCCTAATCTTCAACGCTGAGAATGTTTTTTTCACGTAACAACCAGAAGAAAAATGGATACAAAAGCAATGTCAACAATGAATTATAGACCGCCTTTATCGCAAATTGCTTTAACATGAGCCATTCAAAGTTTACCGCCCCAATAAAGAAGTAAACAAGGATAAAAATAAGAAACTCATGGATAATGGTTCCCGTAAAGACCAGTATTAAAGAATTCACGATCCGGTTGCGGTAAATCTCCCGGCCGGCCAGCCCGGCAGCAAAACCGAGCAGCATCTTGGAAAGGGCAAAAAAACCCAGGGTACGCACAAAAATAAAATCCTGTATGAGTCCGAGGCACAGGCCGATAGCCGCTCCTTTTTTCTCCCTGAGCAGAAAACCGATGATAATTACGATGATCAGTAAAATATCGGGCTGTGCCTGACCAACCAGGAAGAATGAGAAAAAAGAACCCTGTGCAAAGATGATAAAAAGGGAGACTACCACCAATATAATGTAAAATAACATCTAATCCCCCAGATTTCATTTTATTTTGAGGTTATAATCAGAACCTCTTCAAGACGGTTGAAATTTACCGCAGGAACAATAACAGCCATCTTTACCAAGCCGGACTGATCCACACTGACATCTTCCACGGTGCCGATGAGGATGTTTTTGGGGAAGACACCGCCCAGCCCCGAAGTAATGATCAGATCCCCGGGCAGGATATTGGCCTCCATGGGGATGTTGGTAAATTTAAGACGGACATTATCTTTGGAGTAACCCTCGATAATCCCCATCACTCCGGGGTCCCGGGAGCGCTGAACCATCGCACTGGCAGGCAGACGCGGATCGGTAAGCAGAATAACCTGACAGGAATGACGGGATACAGAGGATACCATCCCGACCAGTCCCTGGGGAGAGATCACCGCCATCTCTTGTTCAATCCCGTCCACGGAACCGCGGTTCAAGGTAATGGTGTTGAACCACTGGCTCGGATCACGACTGATCACCATCGCGGGCACCATCTCCATGGGGCTTTCTTCCTGAAAATTCAACATCTCTTTCAGGCGATAATTTTCCTTCTGCAGTTCCGTAACCAAAGAGGCCTGTTCCTGATAAACGGCAAACTCTTCTTTTAATCGTACATTCTCCGCCTTTATCTCGTGATGGAAAAATACCGCATCAAAAAGAGACTGAATATTTTGACCTAATGTAGCGAAAAAGCTCTGGATTGGTATTATCAAGCCGGATAATGAATCTTCAATGGTACTTAAGCGATCCAAATCATCCCCGGTGTAATTGATAAGTGCAAGCAGCAACAACATTATTATCAGCAGCACCCAGTACTTTTTTCTGTTCAAAACTTATATGACACATCCTTCTATACCTGTTATATCTGTATCGGTACCTATAGATTGCAAATATAGATATGAAACCAGATATTTACATGTATTTCAGGTATTTCTCCGGCTGATCATCGATATGCGCCTCAGCAGATCCAGTTCCGACAAGGCTTTACCGGCTCCAAGGACGGCACAATCGCCCGGATCTTCGGCCACAAATATGGGCATCCCCGTCTCTTCGGAAACAAGCTGATCAAAACCATGCAGAAAAGCACCGCCGCCGGCCAGGACAACCCCTTTATCCATAATATCGGCCGCCAACTCCGGAGGTGTTTTTTCCAGAGTAATACGTATGGCATCAAGAATTGCTTCCACGGGTTCCGCCAAAGCTTCCTTTACCTCTGAAGAACTGATCGATAATGTCCGGGGAAGGCCGGAAACCATGTCCCGTCCACGTACATCCATCTTCAAGTCTTCTTCCCGATTGTATGCGGTCCCCACCCTGATCTTTACTTCTTCCGCCGTGCGCTCACCAATCATTAGATTATATTGTTTACGTACAAATTGAATGACTGCTTCATCCATCTCGTCACCGCCAACACGAACGGACATGCTGGTGACAATGCCGCCGAGAGAGATAACCGCCACCTCGGAAGTGCCCCCGCCTATATCCACGATCATACTGCCGGTAGGCTCATCTACAGGAAGGCCCGCCCCGATAGCCGCGGCCATCGGTTCCTCAATAAGAAAGGCCTCACGGGCTCCGGCCTGATGAGTTGCATCAAGCACCGCTCGCTTCTCAACCTCCGTTACCCCTGAAGGAACACAGACAACGACCTGCGGTTTCAAGATACTTCTCCTGCGATATGCTTTACCGATAAAATGACGCAGCATCGCCTGCGTGATATCAAAATCGGCAATTACACCGTCGCGCATCGGCCTGATGGCCACGATATTTCCGGGGGTTCGGCCAATCATCAGCCGGGCCTCCTCCCCAACCGCCAGGATGCTGTTGTTATCTTTACGTATGGCTACAACCGACGGTTCGCGTAATACGATACCCTTCCCCTTTACGTATACAAGTGTATTAGCTGTGCCCAAATCTATCCCCATATCCCGTGAAAAACTGCCGAAAAACATCGTATTACGCTTCTCCTTTCATTATGTAACCTCGTTTTTTATAACTGATAATAATATTTACCTAATTTGCATTAAATACTATTACCCATGCAACTTAATTAATTATAGCAGACTTTGAAGCCTTTGTAATAATAGAATTTCTTCCCTTAATAAAATTTTCCTTCCTTTTTCGGCCAAAACGATTATATTAATCCCTTCTCTTTAAAGCTAAGATAACAGCCATCTCCAATAATAATATGATCTTTTACTTCTATGCCCAGCAATTTGCCGCTGTCAACCAACCTCTGTGTAACCGCCAGATCCTCCTGACTGGGTGTTGGATCTCCGCTGGGATGGTTATGCACGAGTATCACCGAGGCCGCACTTTTCTTGAGCGGAGTGATAAACGCTTCCCGCGGATGGACAATCGATGCATTCAAACTGCCCACGGAGATCTCTTCTCTGGAAATAATCCTATTTTTAGTATTCAATAAAAGCAGTTTAAAATACTCTTTCTTCCGGTAACGCAATTCCTCCATAAACAGATCGGCCACATGACGTGGTGAGGTGATGGCGGCCTCGTAATCATAAAACGAGGTCGATACCCTCCGGCCCAATTCCAGAGCGGCCTTGATCTGAACAGCTTTGGCCGGACCGATCCCTTTGATAGCCTGCAGTTCCTCGAGAGATAAATCAGGCAGGTACCGCAAGCCTCCTGCTTTGGAGATAAGACGCTCGGCCAGATGAACCGCCGATTCCTGTCTGTTTCCAGTCCTTAAAATTACGGCGATAAGTTCGGCGTTGGATAATGCTCCCGGCCCGGACTGCAGCAGTTTCTCACGAGGCCTTTCTTCATCAGGCAGATCTCTGATCATCAATCTGGTGTCATCCGTCACTTCTTTACTACACCTCCCCCTATCCTTTGCCCCGCTTGGCAGGAAAGGATAACTTGTTAATAATTAACAAAAGGAGGCTGATGGCATTGGAAGCAAGGAACGTGGTGCCACCCTGACACCATTATTACTTTTATTGCCGATCAAGATCCGTAGCTCTCCTTAAAGATAACCGTTATACCTACGCCGCAGCATACTGCAGATGCTGTCTTCCGGGTTAAAAAGGCCTGATGCCCCACCGGGCCAGATGATGATAGACCAGACCCAACGGAAGCCCTACCACATTAAAGTAGCATCCTTCCAAACGCTCGATAAATACAGAGGCAAAACCCTGAATACCATAGGCCCCGGCTTTATCCAGAGGTTCTCCGCTACGGACGTAATATAATATCTCATCATCATCAAGGTTGCGCATCCATACATCGGTGCAGAGATGATCGGTAACCACCCGCCGACGATCCGCTGCATCAACCAGGGCAATCCCGGTGATAACCTCATGTCTGTGTCCGCGGAGCAACTTCAAGGTATCGATCGCCTCTTGTTCACCGGCAGGTTTACCCAAAATCTTTCCGGCGCAACATACCACCGTATCGGCTCCGAGAACTACCCCTTGCGCAAGCGATGAGGCAACATCGAGTGATTTATTCAATGCCAGCGATTCAACCCCTGCCGGAGGGGCCTCTTCCCATGCCTCTTCGGTTACGGTACTGGGGCAAACCTTGAAAGTGTAACCGACCTGCCTGAGCAGTTCCGCCCTTCTCGGAGAAGCCGATGCCAGGATCAATGGCCGCAATTTGAGGTAATCTCCCCCCTTTTTTAGGCCTTAAGCAAGTCAAGCCTGTCTCTGGTGATGTTTTCCAGATAGACCGCCGCAACCCCGGTTAACAGGCCGGTGGGAAGCGCCACCAGGACCAGAAGGGGGAAATACCCTTGAAACAGAACGGCGTTCTGCATAATTACAGCGGCGACGGTCAGTTGGGTAAGGTTATGAAAAACGGCCCCGATAATGCTGATCGACACAGCGGTGATATTGCCCCGGCGCAGCAAAGGGATAAACAAGGCCATTATCGTGCAACTGACAATGGATGCTACAAAACTCAACCAGAACCCAAACCCCATAAACCCGCCGGCCAACAGACTCCCCAGCAAGCTCCTTCCCGCCGCGATAACCAGACCGCTGCGCAGCCCATACAGAAGCAGAGTCAGCAGGGTAATAATATTGGCCAGGCCGATCTTTGCTCCCGGAACGGGGATAGGCAGCGGGATCAGGTTTTCTACAAAATGAATTACCACCGCAAAAGTTAACAGCATTGCCAGATTGGTTATTTTAACTGTGCTTCTCAACCAGTATCACATCCGGTTAAAAATATACCTAAATAATCCCTTGGGGCTATATATTTGTCGTCGAAAATCATTTTCCCTTTAAAAAATTAAAATTTATCTTGTTAACAATTTTTAAAATCTCAAGGTATTGACCGTTGGCCGGAGAATTCAGGATCGATCTCCAGCCGTTCTTCAAGCCCGGAGGAGAAGATTATTTCCATCTCCGATGTAACCAGAAAGACTTCCACTCCGGGGATCCGCTCCACGAGCTCCATCCCTCTTTCCGGACCAAGTATAAAGATGGCGGTTGATAATGCATCTGCATTCGCGGCTTCCCGAGCAACCACCGTTACGCTGGCCAGCTCACCGGCAGGAAAACCGGTGAAAGGGTCAAGTATATGATGATAGCGGCGCCCGCCTTCTTCAAAGTATCGTTCATAATCACCGGAGGTGACGATCGCCGAGCTTTCGAGCATAATCCCGGCCATGATATTATTTGCAACCCTCTCCGCAGCGCGGGGATGACGCAGGCCAACATTCCATAGACCGCCGCCGGGTTTACCGCCCAGAACCTTTATATCTCCTCCGGCATTCAGGAGAGCGTGAGAGATCCCCTCATGCTTCAACACGTCAACGCCCCGATCCACGATGTACCCCTTGGCGATGCCGCCCAGATCAAGAGCCATCCCTTTCCGGGGCAGGAATACTTCTGCAGTATCATGGTTCAATTGCAGCAATCGGTAATCAACGAGGGAGAGACTCTCCAACCGCTCATCATCCGGGGGTACGTAGGCACGGTCGTTCATAAAACCCCAGCTATCCACCAGAGGAGCGATGGTAATGTCAAAACAGCCCTCACTCAAATTTGCATGGTAAAGCGCCTCTTCTATCAGTTCAAGCGTTCGTGCATCTACACGCACCGGTTT
>JBASYW010000152.1:0-5887 GCA_049277715.1 Dethiobacteria bacterium
GTATATTATGGAATATTGTATATGTTTTTAAAAGGAGTATTTTTTCACCGTCTATGTTATAATTTCTAATAACACTTCAAGGAGGAGCCATGCACAGATACAATAATTTCAGGGAAAATAAAAGAAGGAAGAAATATCGGAAAGGGTTTATTTTACCTGTTATTCTGTTGATAATTATATCTCTGGCCTTGGTTTTTTACCTGATCAACAACCCCCACAAAGCTCCAACCACTGTTGATAAACCTATTTCTGAAGAGCCGGCCCCCACCACAGAATATCGGGAGGCGCTGTTGGTTGCTTGTGGAGATATAATGGTACACCCGTCTCAGCTGGAAGGAGCGAAAGATAAACAGACGGGGAAATATGATTTCTCCCCCAGCTTTGAATTTATCAAGGAATATATCAGTAAAGCTGACCTGGCCGTGGGTAATTTTGAAACCACCCTCGCCGGAGAAGACAGAGGCTATAGCGGAGATCCGGCCCGATTTAACAGCCCCGATGTATTGGCGCAAAATTTGAAAGATGCCGGTTTCGATCTGTTAGCCACGGCCAACAACCATTCACTTGATCGAGGAGTTACCGGCCTGATGCGGACGCTCGATATCCTGGAAGAAGCCGGAATTAAAACCTTTGGCACTTTTAGAACTCTTCAAGAGAGGAATACCCCGCTGATTGTCGATGTCAATGGTATCAAGATCGGTTTTCTGGCTTACACGGATATTATAAACGGCAATATCATCCCGTCCGGTCAGGAATATATCATCAATTACATTGATCTTGATTCTGATCCCCAACTTGAAAGAGCCCAAAATATTATCGAGACGGATATTGCCACTGCACGCAAGGATGGTGCAGATCTGGTAGCCGTGTATATACATTGGGGTTATGAATATAAATTTTTGCCCAATGTCTGGCAGGAAGAGATGGCTCAAATATTGGCTGAAGCAGGCGCAGATCTGATTCTGGGAAGCCATCCCCATGTCATTCAGCCCATGAAATATATTACCACGGAGAAGGATGATGGGAGTTCCCACCGTACCTTTCTGGTTTATTCGATGGGAAATTTCATCTCCAACCAGTTTCACTGGCCCGGGGTTATTCCGACAGAAGAAGTAAAATATGGTCTGCTGATGCAGATTAAACTGGAGAAAGAGATGGTCTCCGGTGATGCCCGCATCAAAGATGTCGACTATCTTATTACCAGAGTAAATCGAGACTGGCAACATCGCGTTATTCCACTGCACTTATTGATTGATTCGACTGCGGAGGCCTACAGGATGCCCAAGCATAAATATGATCGCCTGGTACCGGTATGGGATAGCATCGTGCAAAGGCTTGAAGGATTTGAGCCCGCATTCAAGCCGCAAAAAATTCAGACCCCCTGACCACCTGTGCTTATGTCCAATTTAAAGTCAGTGCCTTTTCACAGCGTCTGACGGTCTCCTCGGGTCCCAGGATCAGAATAATATCGATCAGTTCGGGACCCATCGAGCGGCCGCTGACGGCAATTCTTACCGGCCCGTTTAAACGTCCCGGGGATATTTTATATTTGGCAAAAATATTATCCATCATCTTTTGGATATTATCGCGTGAAATATTATCCAAGGATCTGAGTTGATCTATAAACAATCTGATATTATCTTTAGCATCATCTTTCCCCAGTATTTTTCCGGCCGCATCCGCATCATAATCAAAATCATTGTTGAAAAAATATGTGGATGCATCCACAAATTCTTCGAACGTTTTTACCCGATCGCTTAAGGCGATAAATACGGCGTTTACTCTTTCCATATCTGCAGATGAAACCGGTGTTGGCAGAAGGCCGGCATCCTGTAAAAAAGGGACGGACAGCTCGGCCATCTTTTGAGGAGGACTCTCTCTGATATAGTGGCCGTTGATCCATGTTATTTTTTTGGTATCATATATGGCCGCTGTTTTTACGACCCGATCAAGAGAAAAATAATCGATGATCCTATCGATCGGCAGTATCTCCTGCTCCCCGGGAGGGGACCAACCCAGCAGTGCCAAGTAGTTTATCAGCGCCTCGGGCAGGTAACCTTTCTTTTTGAATTCCTGAACGGAGGTAGCCCCGTGCCGTTTACTCAGTTTGCTGCGATCCGGAGCCAGAATCATCGGAACATGGGCATATATAGGCAGGGAGTAGCCCAGAGCTTCAGCCACGAGTTGCTGGCGGGGAGTATTGGATAGATGCTCCTCCGCGCGGATAACATGGCTTATTTTCATCTCCCAATCATCAATAACACTGGCAAAGTTATAGGTGGGCACCCCATCAGATTTTAAGATGATAAAATCTTCGAGAATATTGTTCTCGAAGCGGACCTCTCCTCTGATCTTATCGCAAACCACTGTCTGTCCCATATCCGGGGTACGTAACCTGACTACCGGCTTTCCCTTTAGATTTTTCTCCGCTTCCGGGGCCTTATCCAGATCGCGGCAGGTACCCGGATAGATATAAGGTTTTCCTTTGCGACGTGCCTCTTCCCTGCCCCGTTCCAATGTCTCGACCGAACAGTAACAATGGTATGCTTTGCCGGAATCAAGGAGGCGGTTGACCTCCCTGATATAAGACGGGTATCGTTCTGATTGAACATAAGGTCCATAATCTCCACCCTTCATGGGCCCCTCATCCCAATCCAGCCCTAGCCAGCGCATGGCCTCGACAATTCCTGCCCAGAACTCCTCTCTGGAACGTTCCGCATCGGTATCATCGATTCTCAGAATAAAAACGCCGTTATTTTTACGGGCGAATAACCAGTTGAAGAGAGCGGTTCTTGCTCCCCCGATATGCAACTCCCCCGTAGGACTCGGTGCAAATCTTACCCTCACTGTCGACATTTTTGTCTCACTCCCAAACGATAGTAATACCCCTTGAGTATATCATTGATGCCCCAAATATTCCATATTACATGGATATTATACCAATAGGGCAGCTTTTACAGCTGCCCTATAATGAAACAAGTCGTGTTCATATGCTATACAGATTATTATTTTAGCTGGTTGAGGGCTATCTGGCATTTTTGAATACATTCATCCGCCATTATGGAGGTCTGATTAAAGGCGTTCCTGGCCTGTTCGTTTTCCGTATCATCGGCTATAAGTCTAAGTTCTTCCGATGAGTGCTTCAGCTCTTCTATACATTTTTCAACTCTATGCCGGATATGATACATAACCGTTACCCTCCTTGATCTTGGTACAGTTAGTATTCCCTTCAATAACAATAATAATTAACATTAACCCTTAAGCGGCAACTATAAAATATAAGAGGCCTTCTTACTTTTCTCCTTTTGTACAAAGAAGATTCAAATCAACGGCCCGGGCCATTACTCTGTAACCTTCAATGCCGGGATGTGCGCCATCGACAGTTAAATGGGGTAACGGTCCTTTAGTGGATGGATCCAGAAACAAACTGTAGAAATCAATCAATCCGATCTCTTCCTTCTGAGCATAATTCCTGATCCAATTTCTATACTCTGCAAGCAAAGATTCTATGTTCGGGAAAGCCACCGGGGTAGGCAGACCCATGATTGTTTTGATATTATGTTTCCGGGCTTCTGCATACATCTTCCGAAAATTTAGCGCCACCTTTTCCGGCGCCACCCCACAGAAGGCATCGTTGTAACCACCCAGAATAATTACGGCTCGAGGATTTTCCATGACTACATGCGGGATAAAACGATCGTACATATCGGAAGAAAGATCACCGCTAATACCACGATTTTTGATCTTGAGGCCAAACTTTTCGGAGATGATGTTTACCCATGAGTACTCTTCGGTAAAAGGAAACCCACGGGTAATCGAATCACCGATGGCAACGAAATCGTATGACTTGTCCAACCTGATCCCCCACCCTTTTTTTGGTATTGCTGCTTCAAGTATACCTGATTTATTCCGGGGCGGCACGATAAATAAAAGGTTTTGGTTTATAATAATCATCGGATAATTTCTCCCGGCCGATCTCGGACCCATCCTGCAAAAATAGCCGCCAGGTGGTGATCCTGTAACCCGGTGTGCCCTTCTGAACAATCTTGATGTTACCCGGTTCCATATTTTTATCCTTCTCCATGACTATCGGAGCGGGAATCTGGACCTTGTTGGTAGAGATTATCTGTACCTCCATTTCATTTTTCCGACTATAAAACTGGATAACCAATCGATTGTTTTTTACTTCTGCATCAATCATAAGGTAATCATCCAGCGAGTTCTCAAATTTCAGGTCCAGATAATCATGGGCGATGGTGGCATCTCTTCCCAGAGAGACATACCCTACCGGAAGTGAATGATTATGCCTTTCAATTATTTTCAGGCTCGCCAGTAGAGCATTATTGTAAAGTGTTGAAGAAACCTGGCAGAGCCCGCCGCCCACTCCCGGAACAAGTTTCCCGCCGCTGATAATAGGCGCCTCCTTGTAACCATCGGCCCGGGTTGCAGCGCCAATAATTTCGTTAAAAGAGAATGTCTCCTGTGGTGCCAATATGTATCCATCGAGCACGGAGGAAGCCAGCATGATATTGTGGGTACGGTTTGCATTTCCCGGACTTATCGATGTGGAGAAGCTGCTGATCTTCTCCTTGACCCCCATCTCATCCAGTTCCATGGCAGTTGCTGCCGGCGGCCAGCCCCCTGTAACCACCTCGACATTAACGCGATCGGCGGAAGGTTTGTCTTTCTTACCATGCTCTTCAAGCGCGCGGATTATATTTTCCCGTGTCGCCGTTGCTTTCAAATATTGTCCCGTTTTTTCAGGGCAGATATTTACATGATCATTCTGCGGTTCAAAATATGCATTCTTGGGTAATACCATACATCGGGAAGCCAATGTCGTCATCATCGCAGAGAACAGATCATTATCTAACATGATTTCTTTTTGGGCATGGTATTTATGAATCAACAACGAAATTCTGGTCAGAGGGTCGCCTGCAGATATTTTACCAAAAAGACGGAAACGTCCCATCATCAATGTTTTCTGCAATGTATCTTCCACTGAGGCAAAAATTCCTGCATCAGTACAGGTCAAAGAAAGTAGTTCTTTATTCTCCTGTAGAAATACAATTTCATTTTTTTTTAGAGCATTAAAAGTATCCTCAAGCAAAGACCGTACTTCATTGTATCGCTTATTCCCGATATAGGTATTCCCGATAAAAATTCCCGGATAAAATCGATCATGATAGTATATATAATCTAAAACATTGATCAGGATCAATATCATTATAATAACAATTACAACAATCAATCTTTTATATTTCCGGGAATGCTCTTTCTTTTTTAAGGGGTCCGAGATGGTGGAAATGATACTACCGGTCATTGGCTATCTCTCACTCTCACTCCTTTTTTATACTTTACAATATGAATTAAAATTTTTAATATGAATGAATAAATAATATAAATAATGTAGATAATATGAGCAGAACCCCGCAGAATGGAAAATGCTTTAGGTTAAACATGATGTTTACCATAACTCGCACTCCATCTGTGGGGTTCATCTATTTCATCTATATAGATAAACGTGTTTTAGTTGAACAGGGAGAGTAGAAATCCGGCCACGACGGCCGAACCAATCACTCCCGCTACATTGGGCCCCATGGCATGCATCAGCAGATAATTATTGGGGTTTGCCTCCTTGCCCACTTTCTGTGATACTCTTGCCGCCATGGGTACAGCCGATACCCCTGCAGAACCGATAAGCGGATTGATCTTTCCTCCCGTTATCTTACAGAGAATCTTACCCATAAGAACGCCTCCCGCCGTGCCGATGGCAAAAGCAGTCAGCCCCAGCAAGATTATCTTGATTGTGCTAAAGGTAAGAAAGTATTCGGAAGTGGCTTTGGCTCCGACAGAGAGCCCCAGAAAAATAACCACGATGTTGTTC
>JBASYW010000153.1:0-2400 GCA_049277715.1 Dethiobacteria bacterium
ACAGGCTGTTGGCGGAACAGGCCCGCCGTTTTAAACCCGAGCTGGTAGTTCTTTCCGGCGGAGATGATAATATTGATCTTTTAATCAGGGAGATCGGTGATCGGAGTATCAGGGTGGAAGCGGGAGAGGAGGCGCTTACCCTGGCTGCTCTCTGGCCCTCCACGGATATTGTTCTCATGGCCGTGGTGGGGTTCAGCGGGTTCAGGCCTACTGTCGCCGCTTTGAAGGCGGGGCGGCGCATTGCGTTGGCCAACAAAGAATCTCTTGTGGTCGGAGGGGAGTTGCTCTCCAACGAGATTCCCGGTTTCCGGGAGTTGATTGTCCCGGTTGACAGCGAACATGCGGCCCTTTTTCAGTGCCTGCAGGGTGAGGATCCATCAGGTATCGCGCGCCTGATTCTTACGGCATCGGGTGGGCCTTTTCGGGGTATGAACCGGTCGCAACTAAAAAGGGTGACGCCGGAGGAGGCGCTGAGACATCCCCGATGGCGGATGGGACCCAAAATAACCATAGATTCCGCCACCCTTATGAATAAAGGCTTTGAAGTGCTTGAAGCCCGATGGCTCTTTGATGTAGGACTGGATCAGATCGAGGTGATCGTTCATCCCCAGAGCATGGTCCATTCTTTGGTGGAATTTGTCGATGGTTCGGTCAAGGCACAGATTGCGCCACCGGATATGCGAATTCCCATTCAGTATGCGCTTACTTATCCCGCAAGGAAAGCATCTTCATTTCCGAAAGTTGATCTGGTGACACAATCATGGGGGTTTGAACGGCCTGATATGGAAAAATTCCCCGCCCTGGAATATGCCTATCGGGCCGGAAAGATCGGGGGGACGATGCCCGCCTGTTTGAATGCCGCCAACGAGGTGGTGGTGGATTATTTTCTGAGCGGGAAAATAAAATTTTTGGAGATGGCAGGTATTATCAATAAAATCATGGACATACATAAGATAATAAAAAGTCCTTCGGAGGAAGATATAGTGAATGCCGATCGATGGGCCAGGGAAAGAACATTAAATATCTGTAAAGCAGGTGATCGTTAAAGTGCAGACGCTCATTGCCTCAATTATTGTTTTTGGGCTGATCATCTTTGTGCACGAATTGGGCCACTATATTGCGGCCAGATTAAGCGGCATCAAGGTACTGGAACTGGCGCTCGGATTTGGGCCGCGGCTTATCGGGTGGTCGCGAGGCGGAACGGATTACTCATTAAGAATAATTCCTTTCGGGGGGTTCTGCCGGATGCTGGGAGAAGATCCCTCTGAAAAAGATCACCCCGGCAATTTCACGGAAAAACCGCTTCTGAGCCGTATTGCCGTGGTGGTTGCGGGGCCGCTCATGAATTTCGTCCTGGCCCTGTTGCTGCTTTTCAGTGTATATTTCTTCTTCGTCGGGGTCCCCATTACCGATTCAACCGGAATAGGCAACGTGGTGCCGGGACATCCGGCCGCCGAAGCGGGGCTGCAGACCGGCGATCAGCTGACTGCCATTGACGGGGTGAATGTAAGTAACTGGAATGATGTTGTATCGCTGATCGAGGATAAGGAGGGCCGGCAGGTTGAGCTGGCCTTTATCCGTGACGGGAAACAGAATGTCATCTCCATAACGCCGATTGCGGAGGAGACCCCGGAGGGGACGCGGGGAGTTATCGGGATAACTCCCCGCGTTGAAAAATTTGTTTTTGGAGGTGCGATTAACAGTAGTTTTCAGTATATATCTTTTGTCCTGGTGGCCACTTACCAGACCCTCACCGGTAAAGTTCCGTTGGAGGTAGTAGGTCCGGTGGGAATTATCAGTTTTGTGGGACAGGCGGCCAACAACGGCATTGTCAGTCTGATGTTGTTGACGGCCCTGATCAGCTTCAGCTTGTGCATCATGAACCTGTTGCCCATTCCGGCCCTTGACGGAGGCCGTCTTCTCTTTCTCCTTATCGAGGGCATCAGAAGACGCCCGCTTGATCCGGAGAAGGAAGGTTTTATCCACATGATCGGATTTGCGATACTTATCATCCTGATCCTGTTGATAACCTATAATGATCTGATCAGATTGGATATCTTTCGTTAGGAAAGCAGGTTATTTTATAATGGTGGGTAAACGCAGATCAACCGGAACAGTAAATATCGGCGGGGTGGACGTCGGCGGAGAATCTCCGATATCCATTCAATCCATGACCAACACACGCACCGATGATATCCCTTCCACAATAAGGCAGATCAAGGAGATCCATCGTGCCGGCGGGGAGCTGGTAAGGGTGGCCGTACCCGATGAAGAAGCGGTACAGGCCTTGGCTGAAATTACCGCTGCCAGCCCCATACCCGTTATTGCCGATATTCATTATCGTTATGAACTGGCGCTGGATGCGATGGATCAGGGGATTGCCAAATTGCGTATAAATCC
>JBASYW010000154.1:0-4759 GCA_049277715.1 Dethiobacteria bacterium
CCTCTCCTGTCATTCAGAGCGCAGCGAAGAATCCTGTGAGAAAACCAACATTTCGTTTAAGTATAACAGCAGGTATATAAACATGAAGCCGGCGTTGGGCCGGGGTTATTCCGTTCCGGATGGATAATGAAGGCACTGTAGTGGTTAAGATCCTTCGGTCGCGGCCGCTCCCTCTGGATGACAAAAAATGAACCTGCCATTCAAAGTGCTTTTCTTATACGCCTTCCAAATGCCTTCATTTGAGTTATTTTGCATCCTTTTTTGTCATCTTGAGCGGAGCGAATAGTATCGTGCATAATCTTTTGTTCTGTCCTGAATGATACCGGGGTTTGGGAATAAAAAGTAAGAGTATACGGCAAGCAGGATAACATCGGGCCAATAAGCAGGCTATATGGGTTCTTTTTAAAACCCACAGTATCGTGATATGATCAGGTCTGACTTTTTTCTTGACAATTCCAAAAGAAGTGATAAAATACTTTACATCCAATCTTTAAAGGGAAAATAGCGAATTTCAATGACGGGGAGAGTAGCATCCTCAAGCAGGCCAAGCGAGCCGGGGGCGGTGGAAGCCCGGCGCCTGACCGGATGACGAAGCGCACCCCCGAGAAGCTCTGCCGAAGCCGTAGCGGTGCGTAGGCAGATGTCGGTTCTTGCCGTTATCAAGTTTTACCCGTCACAGACCACGCGGGTAAAAATGAGGGGGTCAGAAGAAAGTTTATTTCTTCTTAGACCAATAAAGGTGGTACCGCGAGCAAGCCTCTCGTCCTTTGCAGGAGAGAGGCTTTAATTTATTACAGGAGGAAGATGATGATCGTTAAGAATGTAGTTGAGAAGAAAAAAATTGCGGTGCTGGGAGTAACCGGCTATACGGGCATGGAGCTCATGCGTCTGCTCCTGGTCCATCCCGGAGTGGAAGTTGTTTTTGCCAGTTCGGAAAGATTCAAGGGGCAGAAACTCAGTGCGGTCCATCCCCATCTTTTGGGGCTGACGGAACTGGTCTGCTCGGCACTGGATATCAGCTCTATCCCGGAGGATACGGATCTGGTTTTCTGTGCTCTTCCTCACGGCAAATCCATGGAAGTGGTACCCGCACTGCTCGGGCGCAATTTCCGGGTTATCGATCTGAGCGCCGACTTTCGGCTCAAGGATGCAGGTCTTTATCCGCAATGGTATGACCGCTCCCATCCCTGTCCTGAGCTCCTGGAACAGGCCGTTTACGGGCTGCCGGAGCTTTACCGGGAGAAGATCGCGGGAGCCAAACTGGTGGCCAACCCCGGCTGTTATCCCACTGGGATCCTGCTGGCGCTGGCCCCGTTTCTGGCCGCCGATCTGATCGGTACGGAAGATATCATCATCGATGCCAAATCGGGGGTATCCGGAGCGGGAAGGTCGCCGCGCCAGCCATTTCATTATCCGGAGTGCAACGAAAACTTCAAGGCTTACCGGGTGGCCACGCACCAGCATACACCCGAGATAGAACAGGAACTGACCTCTGTATACCGGACCGGGAAGGGTGCCGGTAGGGGCCCTGAGAACGGCCAAAGTCCGGTACAGATTCTGTTTACCCCCCATCTGGCTCCGATGAGCAGGGGTATCCTGGCGACCATCTACGCGTCTCTGCATGGGGAGTGCGACGAGAGGGAACTTCTTGACAGGTACCGTACATTTTACAGCGGGGAACTGTTCGTTAAAGTGGCGGAGCCGCCCTTCTTGCCCGAGACCCGCTGGGTGCGGGGCACCAACTTCTGCTCCCTCTCTCTGTGCAAGGACGTCCGTACGGGGAAGTTGATCCTGATTTCGGCTATCGATAATCTGGTCAAGGGGGCCTCCGGGCAGGCGGTTCAAAACATGAATATCATGTGCGGCTGGCCCGAGGAGATCGGTTTACGGAACGCGGCATTGAACCCCTAGCATTGGGCCGTATAAAGCATCTTAGAAGGAGGAAAAAAGAAAATGAGTGCGGATTACAAAATAGAGAAGATACCCGGCGGGGGGATTACCTCTCCCCGCGGATTCAAGGCCGCCGGTGTCTACTGCGGCTTGAAGAAGGACAATGGCCGGAATAAAGATTTGGCTGTTATATTTTCGGAGAGCCCGGCGGTGGCAGCCGGCACTTTTACACGGAACCTCTTCAGAGCGGCGCCGGTGGAGATCAGCCAAAACCGGATCGGAAACCCCATCCGGTCGGTGGTTGTCAATAGCGGCAACGCCAACGCATGTGTTGGCGATGCCGGTTACCGCGATGGCGAGGAGATGGCGGCGTTGACGGCGGCAAAGCTTGACGTGCCTGCTGATGCGGTGCTCGTTGCCTCCACGGGGGTTATCGGTCAACGGCTGCCTATGGAGCGGATTCGGGAGGGGATCGCTTTAGCGGTCGGAAAATTAAGTCCTGCCCCGGAGGGCGGAGACGATGCCGCCCGGGCAATCCTGACCACGGATAAGGCCGAGAAGAAAATAGCTTACCGCCTGCAAATCAATGGAAAAACGGCAACCATCGGCGGGATGGCCAAAGGTTCGGGGATGATCTGCCCCGATATGGCGACCATGCTCGCCTTTATCACCACCGACATCTCCATGCCCGCCGGCTTGCTGCAGAAAGCTTTTCGGCAGGCGGTGGAGCGTTCTTTCAATCTTGTTTCCGTCGATGGCGATACCTCCACCAACGATATGGCTCTGATTCTGGCCAACGGTGCTGCGGATATTACCATTGACCGTGAAGACCCGGAATATGAGCTGTTCTGTACCGTGTTGCTGCAGATCTGCCGGGAACTGTCCTATCTCATTGCCGCCGACGGCGAGGGGGTTACCAAAGTGTTGGCCCTTACCGTAAAGGGGGCGGCATCTTTTGAAAGCGCGCGGGTTCTGGCGCGGGCAGTGCTGAACTCTCTGCTGGTTAAGACCGCTTTCTTTGGGGAAGATGCTAACTGGGGGAGGATCCTGGCGGCGATGGGTTATGCGGGGGTAAGCTTTGATCCGCAGAAGACGGAACTGTTTATCGGGCCGATCAAGGTTGCCGACGGTGGCCGGCAGGCGGAATTTGATGAGGACGTGCTCTCGGATTATCTCAAGGAGAAAGAGATATCGATGACCATAGACCTGCATAGCGGCCCGGAGGAGCTCCGGACCTGGGGTAACGATCTGAGCTACGGATATGTTAAAATAAACAGCTGTTACCGGTCTTAAAATACCATGATCGGAAGATAGAAGGTTAAAGAAGAAATACGGGAGGTCGGAAGAAGAGATGGTGGCTATGGAAAATCTTATCGCCAAAGCGGAGATCCTGGTGGAGTCGCTGCCCTATATCCGCAAATTTGCGGGAAAAACATTCGTCATCAAATACGGCGGCCATGCCATGATCAATGAAGAATTGAAGGAGAAGGTGGCGATAGACGTCATCCTGCTGAAATACATCGGGATCAACCCTATCCTGGTGCACGGCGGGGGGAAAGAGATAACCGAATGGAGCAGGAAGATCGGCAAGGAGTCCACCTTTGCCGGGGGGTTGCGGGTAACTGATGCGGAGACGATGGAGCTGGCCGAGATGGTGCTTACCGGCAAGGTAAACCGCGAGATTGTCAGCCTGATCAACGGCCGCGGCGGGAAAGCAGTGGGGCTGAGCGGCCGGGATGCAAACCTGTTCATCGCCCGCCGCCTTGCGCCGCAAAAAGTTGCCGTGGACGGGAAGGAAGAGCTTGTCGATCTCGGCCTGGTCGGTGAGATTACCGAAGTGAATGCGGCCATCATCCATGATCTGATCCGGCAGGATTATATTCCTGTCGTCTCCTCCATTGGTGTCGATAAAAAACGGCAGGAAGGCTTAAATATCAATGCGGATTGCGCGGCCGGAGAACTGGCGGCGGCATTGAAAGCAGAGAAACTGATCCTGTTGACCGATGTGGAAGGGATCATGGCCGATCCCAACGGGGACCGCCGGAAACTCATATCCACCCTCGATAAGAGAACCGCCGCGCAGATGATGGCCGATGGCCGGATCAACGAGGGGATGATACCCAAGGTCCAGTCATGCCTGAAAGCGCTGGAGAACGGCGTCTCCCGAACCCATATTATCGACGGCCGCACTCATCATTCCCTGTTGTTGGAGATATTTACCGATAAAGGAATCGGTACCATGGTGGTAACCGAATAGCACGGAAAGGATGATAATCTATTATGGAGATCAAAATATCTGAAATCAAGGCGTTGGAAGGCCGGCATATGATCAATACATATCGGCGGGATCCGGATCGCAATATCCTTATCATTAGAGGCCGCGGGAGCTATGTCTGGGATGAATCCGGCCATAAATACCTTGATTTTGTAAGCGGGCTGGCCGTCAATTCACTGGGCCATGCCCATCCGGCCATTGTCAAGGCTTTGCAGGATCAGGCCGAGAAGCTGATCCATACTTCAAACCTTTACTATACCGAAGCCCAGGTGGAATTGGCGACCCTGCTGGCCCGCAACTCATTTGGCCGCCGTGTATTTCTGGCCAACAGCGGGGCGGAAGCCAACGAGGCGGCGATTAAGCTTGCCCGCAAGTACAGTAAAAAAGTGCATGGCGATCACAAATACAAGATCATCACGGCGGAGCGCTCTTTCCACGGACGCACCCTGGCCACGGTCACCGCTACGGCCCAGAACCGCTATCATGAAGGTTTTCATCCGCTGCCCGATGGTTTTCTGTACGCCCGGTTTAACGATATCGGGTCGTGTAAACAGCTGGTGGACGAGGATACCTGTGCAATCATGATTGAGCCGA
>JBASYW010000155.1:0-2013 GCA_049277715.1 Dethiobacteria bacterium
GCCCCTTACCATATCGAGGGCATCCGGCAGAGCCGCAGGATCTTTCCCCCCGGCCTGTGCCAGATCCGGCCGGCCGCCGCCGCCGCCGCCGACTTTTCTTGCTACTTCAGCAACTATTTTTCCGGCATGGATCCCTTCCTCAATCAGCTCCCGGGTTACACCGGCCACGAGCAACACCCGGCCCTCCTTGACCGCCCCCAGCACCACCACACCGCGGGAAAGCCTTTCTTTCACATAATCGGCCATCTCACGCAGAACCTCCATGCTGTTTACAGAAACCTCATCACTGACAATCCGGATATTGCCATTCTGCTCGAGGCTGTTCCTTAACAGATTCGCAGCCTGATAAGATATCATCTTCTGCTCCAGCTCGCGAAAATCATGCTGCAAACGCCTGTTTTCTTCTATCCAATCATTTATTTTCTCGTCGATCTGTTCGGGGGTTGTTTTCAGGATACGTGCGATCCGTTTCAGGCGGTTCTCCTGTTCCAGATCATGCTTCAAAGCCTCTTCTCCCGTAAGCGCCTCGATCCTGCGGATCCCGGCGCCGATGCTCTCTTCCCTGACGATGCGCAACAGCCCGATCTGCCCCGTATTCTCAAGGTGAGTGCCGCCGCAGAGCTCGGCACTGTATGTACCGATGCTGATAACCCTTACTTCCTCACCGTATTTCTCCTCGAAGAGAGCCATAACCCCGCGTTCACGTGCTTTTTCCAGCGTGGTGTACTCACAGCTTACCGGCAGTCCCTCCCTGATGATACCGTTAATCTTGCATTCAAGATCCTGCACCTCCAGATCGGAAAGCGCACTGAAATGTGTAAAATCAAAACGGATGCGATCGGGAACAACCTGTGAACCGGCCTGGTTCACATGCTCTCCCAGAAACTCTTTCAGCGCCCGGTGCAAGAGGTGGGTGGCGGTATGACTTCTCCTTGTGGCCTGCCTCCGGGCCACATCCACCAGACCACGTACGCAAGCACCCTTCTTTAATGTGCCTGTATTGACCTTCCCCCGATGGACAATCTGATCATGCATATTGTAGTAGACGTCGGTGACCGATACCTCCACACCGTCCCCGGTGATCACTCCGGTATCCGCCGCCTGCCCGCCTGACCGTGCATAAAAAGGGGTCCGATCGATAATGATCTCCACCGGGTCGCCTTCCGATGCTTCTTCAACAGGAAGTGATTCTCTGCAGATAGCCAGCACTTTGGCCTCTGTCTCCAACCGCTCATAGCCTTCAAACAGGGTGGAAAGATGCCTGCTTTCTTCCCAGCAATGGCCATCCTCCATACCTTTGGCCTCTCCGCCGGCTTTATGGGCTCGGCGCCCTCTTGATTTCTGTTCCTGCAACGCCAGATTAAAATCTTCCTCGTCAACCTTGAGACCTTTTTCGGCCACGATCTCCTTGGTCAGATCCAGGGGAAAGCCGTAAGTATCGTAAAGACGGAAAGCCATCTCCCCGGGAAATAACCTTTCCCCCCGCTGTTCTTCGGCGCCGAAATTATCAATCAGATAGGACTCCAGCATCTCCATCCCCTGGTTCAGGGTTTCACGGAAACGGGTCTCCTCCAACTCCATGACTTGCTTTATATAACTCTCTCTCTCCCTGAGTTCGGGGTAAGCGCCCTCCATCAGCGATATGACCAGAGGAACGGCACGATACAGAAAAGGATTGTCGATCCCCAGAAGGCGTCCATGGCGGACGGCCCGCCGCAGCAGACGGCGTAAAACATAGCCTCGCCCCTCGTTGGAGGGAAGAACCCCATCGGCAACCAGGAAAACAACCCCGCGAAGATGTTCCCCAACGATGCGTTGCGAGAGCCGATTATTAACGGACAAAGATTCACCGGCAATGTACTCCACAAGCGGTCGCATCGTATCTATCTCATAGATGGAGGTGACCCCCTGCAGAACCGTGGCCATGCGTTCCAGTCCGACGCCGGTATCAATATTTTTCTTCTCAAGGGCGAGCAGACGGCCATCGTCTGTACGGTTGTACTGCGTAAAAAC
>JBASYW010000156.1:0-14249 GCA_049277715.1 Dethiobacteria bacterium
CTTCAATGCCGCCGGCGCTGATCCTGAAGAAAACATCGGGGAGGATCACTCCCCTGAAACCCACCTTATCCCTCTCGTTCTGGCAACCGCTCTGGGGAAAAGAGATAAAATCACCATCTTTGGAGATGACTACCCTACCGACGACGGAACTCCGGTCCGGGACTATATCCATATCAAAGATCTGGTTTCCGCCCATCTGTTATCCTTGGATGCACTGCTTGAAAAGAAAACCGGGCAGGCCGTCTATAATCTGGGTAACGAACGGGGTTTCTCCGTCAACGAGGTAATCGACACGGCCGAGAAGATTACCGGGGAAAATATCAGGCGTGAAATCGGCCCGAGAAGAGAAGGTGACCCCTCGGTGCTGATCGCCAGTTCCCAGAAAATCAAGAAAGATTTAGGCTGGAACCCGCTTTTTTCGGATCTTTCCACCATCATCGAGACGGCCTGGCGTTGGCATAAAAATAATCCGGAAGGATTCCGCGATTAACTTTCTTCTATCTCTTGAACTGAAAAACCGCCGGCCGCCGGAGTTACGTAAAACAGAGGCTTCTGGGACAGTGTGTTTTTTGTCTTGGTCAGGATCTGTTGCTGCAGATTTGCGGCCAAATCCTTTTCAACGAGGGCCACAACACAGCCCCCGAACCCGGCTCCCGTCATTCTGGCCCCCAGCACCCCTTCACAATTCTGCGCTATCTCGACGATCAAATCAAGCTCCTTGCAGCTGACCTCATAGAGATCGCGCAGACCGCGGTGAGATAAATTCATGAGCGTTCCAAAGGAAGCCATCTCCTTGTTGGCCAGAGCCTTCACCGCATCCAAAACCCTCCTGTTCTCTTCAAGGACATAGAGACTTCTCCGGAACAACGTATCCGGCAGTATGCGGCGAGCCTCGTTTAACTCGTCCAGAGTAACATCCCGTAAAGAAAGTTTGGGCTTACCCGTAATATCTGAAATTATCGATAAGGCCTCCTCACATTCCTCGCGGCGGCGATTATATTCCGAATGGGCAAGACTCCGTCTTACACGACTGTCAATAATCATAAATGTATACTGCTGTTGATCAATCGGAACCAATTCAAAATCCTGCGTACGGCAATCTATAAAGAGGGCATGTTCCGGCGCCGAGAGCGCCGAAGCAAATTGATCCATGATGCCGCATTTTACGCCTACGTAATCATTCTCCGCCTTCTGGCATATCAGGGCCAGTTTGCGGCTGTCGATCTCTATATCATTTAAATATGTAAACGCTGCCGCCACGGCTACCTCCAGTGCCGCCGAGGAGCTCAATCCGGCACCTATGGGAATATCTCCACCAAAAGACAGATCCGCTCCCTGCAGCTCATACCCTTCTTCCATCAGTGCCCAGCAGGTCCCTTCCAGATAACTCCACCACCTCAATTTCTGATTCGGCCGGAGTTCGGTAAGAGAGAAACTGTGGCTTTCCTCCTTATCACGGGCCAGAGCATGTATCATGTTATCCTGACGCAAGGCAGCCGTCAGTGTAATGCCCCTGTTAATGGCCATTGGTAAAACAAAACCCAGATTATAATCCGTATGCTCCCCGATGAGATTGACCCTTCCCGGGGCCCTTACCAGTATCTTCAAACTAGACACCTCCAATATTAATCTTTGGGAATTTTATGGCGAAGCTGCAAGGCCTTCTCTTCCGGAATTGAATCATTGATAAAAGTGCCGGCTCCCTGCTCGCATCCGGCCAGAAACTTCAATTTCCCCTTATCCCTCAGCGGGGGAAGGAACTCAAAGTGAAGATGATTCAGCCCGCGTTCACCTTTGACCGGATCCTGATGTAAAATCATCAGATAAGGAAAGGGGGCCTCAAAGAGCGCATCATAACCGCGAACAACTTTCTGCAGGATATCGGCGAGATATTGATCTTCTGCCACGGTCAGATCGCTCAGGGAAGAGCAATGACGGCGGCTATAAATATGCACCTCAAATGGATAGCGCGCGTAGAAAGGCACAAAGGCGGTAAATGACTCGTTTGATGCTACGATACGTGAACCGTTATCTTCCTCCGTCTTCAAAATATCGCAAAACAGACATCTTCCATTCTTCTCGTGATACTCCCGGGCCGAACCGAGTTCCCGTGCAGGCACCGGAGGAAGATAGGGGAAGGCATATATTTGGCCATGGGGATGGTGCAGCGTGACGCCGACCTCCTCCCCTTTATTCTCGAAGATGAGGATGTATTCGATCTCCTCATTTCTGCCGAGCTCCTCATATCGGTCCCTCCATACCTGAATCAAATTCACGATCCGTTCATGGGATAAAGTAGCCAGACTCCCGTTATGCTCTGCCGAATAAACGACAACTTCACAGATACCCCGAGCCGTCTCCACCGGATGAAGATTGATGGCTTCCACTTCCATCTCCGGAGGAGGGATTTTAAAACTGGGAAAACGATTTTCAAATACCACGATTTCAAAATCTTCACGGGGTATCTCGGTCGCGAAGCCACCCTCCCTGGTGGGACACAAGGGGCAATATTCCTTGGGGGGCAACAGAGTGCGGTCCATTCTGTGTGTGGCCGTAACGGTCCACTCCCGGTAAATTGGATTCCATCTCAGTTCCGACATGCCCGATCCTCCTCCCCGCCCTTCCGCTCTCCGGCACCCTTCTGATTAAACGAATAAAATATAAGATAACGTCCGTCTTCCCTGATTATTGTTTCTTTGTCCATCACCCGTTCTTCATCCATGGCTGCTTTTCTCTCCTTCGTCCGGTTTTGCTTGATGCCGATTAATATTATATCACAATAAAATGCGGCGGAAACCTTACTGCACAAACAGATAAATATTAAGGCACACCATAAATGATGTGCCTTAATTTATTGAGCAAACCTGTAAGCCGAGTTCTGTCCCCCGCATGAATCGGGGTGGTAGTCATCTATCTATGGATGCCAGTCGCCTGGCACCTCCTGCGACCATACCCGAGGAATCTGCGCGCAACGTCATTTCCCTCCTATTTGGTCTTGCTCCGGGTGGGGTTTACCTAGCCGACTGGTCTCCCAGCCGCTGGTGCGCTCTTACCGCACCGTTGCACCCTTACCCCGCACCCAACCTGGGCTAAGTGTGGGGCGGTTTTTTTCTGTGGCACTTTCCTTGGGGTCACCCCCACTGGGCGTTACCCAGCACCCTGCTCTTCGGAGCTCGGACTTTCCTCAGGAGATTTTCTCCGATCCCCTGCGACTACCCGGTTTACTCAATTTATTATCCGCTTCAACCGGACCAATTACAATATTATTATAGCGGCTATTCGCCCTAAATACAAGTCAGCCGCG
Source organism: Dethiobacteria bacterium (assembly GCA_049277715.1). GTDB lineage: Bacteria > Bacillota > Dethiobacteria > DTU022 > PWGO01 > JAAYSV01. The sequence goes on from JBASYW010000156.1 coordinate 3,305, forward strand.
GACTATTCGACAGTTAACCGCTGACTATGCAAGATAACAAAAACAGGACAAGGAAGAACTCATTTGAGGGTATCCGGATGGCGTATAGGAAAAGCACTTGGAACGGCAGGTTTATTTTTTTGTCATGCAGAGGGAGCTGCACCCCCTCTGTCATCCTGAGGGAGCGGCCAGCGGAAGCGACGAAGGATCTTAACCACAACGCCTCGCTGTTGGTATACCGCATGAAATAAAGGTGGTTAAACACATTTGCCCGCATGAGCGAGACAGCGGCGCGGTTATCCGCCGGTCACTTCCAGGCTGAACCCCGGAGAACTCTATTGATGATCAGATAAGAAACAATACCGCCGCCCAGAACAAGAAGTCCGGTCAAAGTATAAAAGGACGTCCTGTTCTTCTTTTTCGCAAATATTTTATCCCAGGCCCAAAGAGCCAGACTGCTTATAAACGGGACCACTCCCTCGGGGAATTCTTTCTTGTTCAGCATCTTCTTGTTCATGGTATCCCTCCAATTATAAATTATATTATTTATAATTAGATTGCCCCGTTTAAATAGCAGTATCCAGAATGAACCCTGAAACCTGATTCTTTTCCAAAATACGATGGAGATCGTCAGAAGAAAACCGGGTTTTATAGGAAGAGGACATATTGATCTCGGCAAGGAAAGCCATCACATCCTGCAGGTTTTTAACGGGAATGAGTTTCATCTTTTTGTTAATATTTTTAGCCTCGCTGTAATTGCCTTCCGGTATAATAAAATATTCAGCCCCCGCTCTCTCTGCAGCCACCACCTTCTGTTTGACCCCGCCGATCTCTCCGATATCTTCATAGTAGCTGATGGTCCCCGTTCCCGCGATATCGTGTCCCCCGGTCAGGTCTCCGGGCAATAATTGGTTGATAATCTCCAGCACAAACATCATCCCCGCTGACGGCCCGGAAATATTACCCGTCTTGATATCGATCTCCACGGGCATATCAAGTTTCCAATCCCCGAGGGCCGTAATAATTATTCCCAGTGCGGGTTTCTGAGGATTATCCACATGGGGAATCGTGGGTATATCGGCTTCAAACTCCTCTCCATCCCTCCGTAATGTAAGATTAACAGGGTCTCCGATTTCTCGATCTTGAATTATGGCCAGAACCTGATCTGCAAAATGTACTTCCTCACCGTCAATCCTGATAATGACATCATCGACCTGTAAAATCTCTTGGGCGGGGCTTCCTTCTATAAATGCACGTATAGCAATGCCTTTGCCTTTAATATCCACGGGTTTTCCGGCTCTTCTTAAGGCAATAATTTTGGCCAATAACTGGCTCTCCTCCATCCATCTCTCCAATATATTGATATACTCCTGCTGGCTGATTCCCGGAGGGATTACCTGACTCTGATGCAGGATATCTATGTACGGATGAAAAAATCCGTATATCAGCCAGAAAAGTGTAGCCCTCTGCTGCCCCACTGTAACCAGATAGAAGGCTCCATCAACCTCATGATCCCCCTCTTTAACATCAACAAACCGGCTTAAATCTTCGGCTGTGCCGGGCTTTAAAATTATATACGGTGTAGGAATAAACAATACCAGAGCTAAAATTACAGCCACGGCCAGAGCTATCTTTGTATTTCTCTTCAAATATGTCCCCCTCTTTCGATTGATTTTTGTTTACTTATCAAGGTTTGGCTCACCGGGATGTACTTTGGAAAGGGGAAAACCATCTTCGATGATGCTCAATCCATTGCCATCTTGCAATCTACAAACATACACTTAATATTTAATATTATACAGCAAACAGCTACAATTATTAACCAGCATAAAGAAAAACAGAACGCCGCAAGCAGGTAAGGATAATTGCAAGGATCTCTTTACCCCCCCCATCCTTATAATTTAAAGATGTTCTATATTCTATTTCAAATCAATATATAATAACCGATAACCATTGACATAATTAACAATTACGGGGAGTTGCTATGGGCTACTTCATCGTTCCGGCGATTTTGCTGGCTATGTATCTGATCTTCCGATCCAGAAAAAATAAAAGAATCAAGTTCAACAATCGTGATTTTATGACTTTTATTCTGGCCATCTTCGTGGTGGGCCTGACCGTCTCCGTGATCCTTTTCCCGGAAGATGCCTTCAATGCCTCGGTCTCCGGACTGGAGATATGGTGGAAAATTGTTTTTCCCGCACTCCTGCCTTTCTTTGTTATCTCTCATATTCTGATCGGTCTGGGCGTGGTCCACATGCTGGGCATCATCCTGGAACCGATCATGCGCCCCGTATTCAATGTTCCCGGAACCGGATCTTTTGTTCTGGCCATGGGGCTGGCTTCCGGTTTCCCGATCGGAGCTCTGTTGACCACCAAACTGAGAGAACAGAACCTCTGCACAGGAATCGAGGCCGAAAGACTGTTAAGTTTTACCAATACCGCCGACCCCCTGTTCATGTTCGGCGCTGTAGCCGTGGGGATGATCGGCCATCCGGAAGTGGGAATCATCATTGCCGCTGCTCATTATCTGTCCAGTATCACTATCGGCCTTCTGATGCGCTTCTATAAGCGTGGTGAAAGTTCTTCCCCTCCGGAAATAAAAGATAGGGGCAATCTGTTTTTGCGCTCGATCAGAGCATTGCTGGAGGCACGGAAAAAAGACAATCGTCCGTTAGGGCATCTGCTGAGCGACGCCATCATGAGCTCTGTTGAAACGCTGTTGCTTGTAGGGGGGTTCATTATTCTTTTCTCGGTGGTCATCAGGATCCTCGATAAGGTAGGAGGGGTAACTCTGTTGGTTACCCTGTTGGCGAGTCTGATGAAGCCCTTGGGAATTTCCGTCCAGCTGGCCCCCGCTTTAATCAGCGGCCTGTTTGAAATAGACCTGGGCTGTAAACTTGCCGGATCAGCATCGGCATCATTGAAGGATATCATCATTGTTTGCGGATTTATTATCGCTTGGAGCGGCTTGTCGGTTCACGCGCAGGTGGCCAGCATTATCAGCAAAACAGACATCAAGATCAAATCCTATATTATCTGTCGGGCGCTGCATGCCTTTCTGGCAGGCCTCTATTCGGCCTTTCTGGCCGGTCCCATTTTTCCGCTTTTTGAGAAGGTAGCCATCCCTGCTTTTTACCAGATGATTCCCACGGGCAGCCTTTCTTTCTGGTGGGGACGAAGCCTGTTTATGTTTTATCATCTGTTTATTTTTCTCGGGGTGCTCATCGTTCTGGCACTGGTCATAACCTTGATCAGAAGGTTAAAAATCATCTTCTTCAAAATCAACGCGTCCGGGCATTGATCTTTTGTACAATATAATCATGAACCTCTTCCGGTACCATGGCCCGTATATCTCCGCCAAAACATGCAACTTCTTTGACAATACTGGAACTCAGGTATGCATATTTACTGCTGGTCATCATGAACATGGTCTCCAGACGGGGATCCAGTTTATTGTTTATCAAGGCCATCTGGAACTCAAATTCAAAATCCGAAATGGCCCTTAATCCTTTAATAATTATACATACATCCTTCTGACGGGCATAATCAACCAGCAGTCCTTTAAAACAGTCAACTTCTATATTAGGGTATCCATCGGTGACTGATTTGAGCATCTCTATTCTTTCCTCAAACGAAAAAAGCTCTGTTTTACGGGGATTGTCCAAAACAGCTACAATCAGATGATCAACCACCTTGCTCGCCCTTTTAATAATATCAATATGCCCGTTGGTAACGGGGTCAAAACTACCGGGACAAATTGCCCTCCTCATTTTAAACAAAGCCCCCTCTCTTATTGTTCCATCTTCAAGAAGCTAAGGGCCGTTTCTCCGTAATCTCTCCTGCTGACCAAGGCCCAGTTTTCCGCCCATATTTCTTTCTTTTTGTGATGCTCCACGATGGCCAGACCCTCCGGTAACAGTAGAGCGCTGCAATGGATACCTTTTAGGACCTCGGGTATCATGCTGCTGTTATAGGGAGGATCCAAAAATACATATGATACACCGGTTATCTTTTTAGACAATTTTTTTAATCCGGACATCACATCAGCATTTAAAACCGTAGCCCGGGAACTTAAACCGGTATTTTTTAAATTTTCATTAATTATTTTAACACATAAGAAGTTTTTTTCAATAAATATACAGGATTTGGCGCTTCTGCTCAGAGCTTCAATCCCTACAGCCCCGCTCCCGGCAAAAAGATCGATAAAATTCCGATCTTGAATACGATCACCTATTATATCAAACAGAGCCTCTCTCACCATATCAGGAGTAGGCCTGACGTCCTTATGCTGCGGAGCTTTTATTTTAATTCCCCTACACAGACCACCGATTATTCTCATTTATATCCTCATGTTTTAGCGAATTTTGGGAAAAAGTCACGACCCACTTATTTTAACATGCTTTCCGCTCATTTATAAAATATTTTTCCGAAGTTATTTAGGGAGGTATAAAACGAGATTCAATGTTAAATAATATCAATGAAGCAACAATATTCCCCATAAGCTCTTCCTCCGGTTTCTCCTCTCCCGGTCACCGATATAATCGGTGGCTTTGCCGCAGGTTTTACCTGCGGCCATTTTTTTCATAATATCAAATTTCCATATCGCCCCACCGATCCGTTGGACTGAAAACTTTATATTTCAATGTACATAATTATAAATCACATATTATCGGATGCTGAATATAATATAAATCGTAAGTTGTTGTTTGTTTTGGTTGTCAAAACAGATTGATAGCTTTAACGGAGGTTTTAAAAAATGAGTACAAGGAGGAAACATTTAATCTTAAGAAAAGGCGGAGGGATTATCTTGGCTCTGGGGGGATTGATCATGATTGCAAATACAATACCTCTTTTCATTTTACCGCTCTTGCTGGGTTTATTGTTTATCTGGATCGGGTGGCATTTATATGCCTACAATCCGTATTGCTGGTAATCAATCCCGGTGCCCCCGAAACCTTGGGAAAGGAGGATTTTTTATGATGAGGTTCTACGCCATCAAAGCCCCCAGCCTGATTGGAAATCTGCTGAAAGGGATAATCTCTTTATTCAATAAAAGAAAGCGCTAAACAGCGCTTTCTTTATATTGATAATTAATACCGGCAATTATAGAGTAGCTCTCTTGATTGCTCTCGTTACCTGGCCGGATTTGATACAGCGAGTACAAACATTGATATTACGATTGCAATCTTTTTTCAAGGAAACACGTATCTTTTGAATATTGGGCTTCCAGGCTCTCTTGGTCTTCACATGAGAGTGGCTTATGCGAAAGCCCGTATTTTGTTTTTTACCGCATATTTCACATACCTTAGCCATAGTTATCTCCGACTCCTTCAGATTTTTATGATTAATAAACAATATTTTAATAAATATGGTGCCGAAGGTGGGAATCGAACCCACATGAGCCAAGCCCACGCGATTTTGAGTCGCGCGCGTCTGCCAGTTCCGCCACTTCGGCCCGCAAATGATATATTAGCATATTTGCCATACATCTGCAATAATTAACTTTCTATTTCAATGGCGCTGGTCGGGCATTCCTCCGCTGCTTGCAGACAGCACTCTTCATGCTCTTCCTCGATAACTCTGTTTTTTGCAAAGGCAAACTCGTCTCCCAGCTCAAAGACCTCGGGACAGAGGTCAACACACAGCCCGCACAGAATACATTCCTCGTTAACCATCACTCTCATTTGATCACATCCTCATCCTCTTTTAATTCATCGTTAAGTCAATTACTCAACAATATTAAGAGTGCACTGGATTTCATGTTTTTATGCAGGCATGCGGATAAAAAGTCAGGCGTAATGGGACGTTTCCAGACTTGGTCATAAAACCATCAAGAGATCATTATCTCCTCCCGGATCTCCCCGACCGCTTTTCGCGGATCAGGGCTTTGGTATATGGGCCTGCCAATCACAAGATAATCCGCGCCCGATTTGATGGCTTCCCGGGGGGTTACAGAGCGCTTGTGTTCATGTAAATCGGTACCTGAAGGTCTTATACCCGGGGTAACCGTAATAATTTTCTGCCCAAAATTCTGTTTGATCATGCCCGCTTCGCGTCCGGAAGTGATGATACCGTCACAACCGAAATCGATCGCCTTCCCGACCCGGTACAAAACCATATCCTTGACCGAGCAGGAGAGCCCCAACTCCTGCATATCATCCGCATCCATACTGGTCAGCACGGTGATCGCCATAAGCTTTAATGCGGAATCGCCCCGCGCCTCGACCGCCTGTTCAATAATCTTGCTGTTGCCGTGAATCGTTAAAAAATGTACCCCCGTTTGGGCCACCTGCTTAACCACGCTGGCCACGGTCTCGGGAATATCATAATATTTCATATCCAAAAACACTTTTTTGCCTTTTTCCAGAAGCCAGGATATAATTTCCCGGCCGCCCATAAATTGCATCAACATCCCGACCTTGTAAAAATTAACCAGCTCCCCCAATTCCTCCACCAACCTTCTTGCCCGTGCGGGATCGTCAAAGTCAAGGGCACAGATAATACGATCCTTGTCATCAATCATCCTGAAGCCCATCCCCTTTCCATTATGTTTTTTATTGCCGTAGATATCCTGGCTCATCATGACAATATATATTTGCACATCTTCTAATTAAAGTCTGACCATATAATCCTCTATTCCGGCAGAAGCTTTTCCGCCTTCTCTATCCATTTTTTCAGAGATGATCCCCCCCACCCTACGGATTTATCGACGATAAGACCTTCCCGGTCGATAAAATACCCGGTGGGATACCCCCGGACATCAAATGAGCTGCTGATACTGTAATCTGTATCCGATAAGACAGCCATTTCAAGGCCGTTCTCTTCCCAGAATTCCTTGATATGCTCATCGCTGTCGGCGGCCACGGTTATTATTACAAGACCGCGCGATTCATATTCGTCAAGCAAGGGCTGCAACTGCAGCATCTTTTTACGACATGGCGCTCATGAGGAGATATAAAAATTCAGATATACAATTTTTCCGATCCATTCATCGGGAAAAGCAACGGTCTTTCCTGAAAAAACATCCCTAGCGGTAAACCTGTTCGCTTCCGATGTCATATTATCTTTTTCAGTTTCATTATCAGGAGTTGAACATGATATCAGGTTAAATATCGCCAAAATCATGATCACCGTTAATACAATGCCTAACCTGCGTTTCATCACCATACTCCTTTCCTCTAAATAATTTATCATTTTTACGGTCAATTCCAAAGGTGATAGCCGATGAAGGACAGGTTTCCATGCAAGAGAAACAACGGACGCATTCCGATGAGTTAAATTGCGCGGGAAGATCAAGCCCCATCGGACACGCTTTACGGCAACGGCCGCATGATATGCAGTTATCGGCGTGGTAATGGATTCTTAACAGCGCCAGACGGTTAAACAGGCCGTAAAAAGCACCCAAAGGACATATCATACGACAAAACGGTCTGTTTATAATCGTTGAGGCACCCAGGATCAAGCCCAATATCCCCACTTTCAACCAGAACTGCATGCCGGCCATGTTTCTCAGTTCCGGATTGGCCAGTAAAAGCGGAATCCCGGCCGCAAGAGTCCCTTCCGGACAGATATACTTGCAGAAGTAGGTGGATCCGAAGCCATCGCTATCGACCCATACAATTGGCAGGAGAACCAACAAAATCAGCAGCAGATACTTGATGCGGGTAAACAGATATGGTACTCTCAATTTCCGGGAACTGACTTTCCCCACCAATTCCTGTATCAATCCGAAAGGACAGAGCCAGCCGCAAAACCATCTGCCGGCCAAGCCGCCGGCCGCAGTCAGGAAACCCAGGATGTACATGGATATTTTGGGAGCGGGAGTAGCAGCCATACCCTGCAAGGCTCCCAAGGGGCATGAGCCCGCTGCTGCCGGACATGAGTAGCAGTTTAAAACAGGTACGCAAACCCCTTTCAGTTGTCCCTGATAGATGCGCCCCCTGTAAAAGTTTCCCGGAAAAGGATTGGCCATGAAGAAAGCCGTAAACTGTGTGATTTTTCTTCTGTTGATCATTATCTACCCCAGACCTATACATTCCAGACAGATTGTAACCCCTCTATGCAGAACAAGCGCAAACTCTCCACGCCATATCCCTGCCATCAACAGCAGCAGACCAAGAAAAATAATCAATACGGCCGCCTTATTTTTGCGCATCCGGTTCATCTCACCCTTCCCTCATCATAACCATCATCAGCCTCTGCGTTCCAAATTGCTTCAGCCCCTGATCTCCGGGGATGAAGCAATTGCCAATACGATAGAAATGCCGTCAACCTCATTTGTGTGGAAGATTTAAATCCATGCTGCCGGACTTAAACCCGCCAAGATCTAACGTAATATAATCAAAACCGAGCCCCCTTAATTTTTTGATTATCTCCTTTTGTTTTTCCAGCAGACGGGGCATCTCCTGCGGTCCAACCTCTATACGGGCCAGCTCTCCATGTGAACGTACTCTCAGATCACCTGCAAAACCTATTTTTCGCAAAGCACGCTCCGCCATATCCACACGCTCAATCTTATCCCGCTCCAACTTCTCTCCGTATGGAAAACGTGTTGCCAGGCAGGTTGCCGCCGGCTTATCCCAGGTAATCAATCCATATTTTCGGGAAAGAAAACGTATCTCCGCCTTGGTCATCAAAACATCTCTTAACGGGCTCACTACCCCAAATTCCATAGCCGCTCTCAAACCGGGGCGATATTCCGCTTCATCTTCCGTGATAGTTCCGTCCAGGACGGTTTTGATTCCATATTCATAGGCCAGATCATTCAGTTTTCCATATAACTCTTTCTTGCAATAGTAACACCTCTGTGGAGGATTTGTATAAAAATTATCCAGAGTCAGCTCCGCGGTCTTGACAATGCTATGCTTTACTTTCAACCGTGTGCCGATCAACCGGGCCCGGGCGATCTCTTCTTCCGGACGGAGTACTGAATCCCCCGTAGCGGCAATTACTTTTTTGCTTCCCAGCAAGCTCATGGTTTTAAAGAGGAGAAAACTACTGTCCACACCGCCGGAAAAAGCCACCAGGGCATTTTCAAACGAGCCCAGAATCTTATTCAAGCGGGCTTCCTTTTGTGCTATCAGTTGTTCATCTATCATATTGTTCATCGTAATCCGCTGCCCGATCATCTTCTATATTTTATTGATGTTGATTTAATTCTTCAAAGCGAGTTTAAAACCTTTTTGCTAAATATTAAAAGGATTTTGCCGGAATATTGTCAAAATATAACTGTATATTCTGGCATTTCATAACATTTTCAGGAGGATATGGTTATGATCGTAAAGATTATCTCATATGCCGTTCTGGGCATCGATGGGTTTCCGGTCGAAGTGGAGGTGGACATCTCCGGTGGCGGACTTCCCGTTTTTGATCTCATCGGGCTTCCCGATCCCTCGGTACGGGAGGCCAAAGAGCGCGTTCGTTCAGCCATTCGCAACAGCGGTTTTGAATTTCCCCTCTCACGAATTACTGTCAACCTCGCTCCCGCCGATCTTAAAAAGGAAGGCCCCGGCTTTGATCTGGCTATCGCCATTGGACTTCTGCTTGCCACCAAACAGATCCCCTACGGTGAGATCATTCGCAGATCTGTGATGGTCGGAGAGCTCTCTCTGGACGGCACGTTGCGGGGAATCCCCGGCGCATTGGCCATCGCCTCCTCCCTCTCCAACCATAACCGCAAACAGACCGAGCTCTTCGTACCTCATGTTAATGCCGCCGAAGCATCTCTGATCAAAGGTATCAACGTCCGGGGCGTGACCACCCTGGAAGAATTGATATCGTTTTTATCGGGAAAAAAAGATATCCCCATTACGGTACCCGATCTTGAAAACCTGGGCTGCACTTCGATTTCCACCATGGGTATGGAAGAAGTGAAAGGTCAGGAGAACGCTAAAAGAGCACTGGAGATCGCTGCTGCAGGTTCACACAACGTCATCTTTTACGGACCGCCCGGAACGGGAAAAACCATGTTGGCCCGCCGCCTCCCCACAATTCTGCCGGAACCATCGCTGGAAGAAATGCTTGAGATTACCAGAATTCACAGCGTGGCCGGTAAACTTTCTGCGGATATGCCTCTGGTGAAGTCGCGACCCTTTCGGAGCCCGCATCACAGTTCATCCGCCGCCGGCATTATCGGAGGAGGCAAGATACCTCGCCCCGGAGAGGTAAGTTTGGCCCACCGAGGCGTTCTTTTCCTTGACGAGCTGCCCGAATTTTCCCGCGAGGTGCTTGAATCGCTGAGGCAACCACTGGAAGACAGGGAAGTTACGATAACGAGAACTGCCGCCACCTTGAAATTCCCGGCCGATTTTATCTTTACCAGCAGTATGAATCCCTGCCCGTGCGGAAATTATGGCGATCCCCGACATGCTTGTCGTTGCAGCCACCATCAGATCCAGCGCTACCGCTCCCGCCTCTCGGGCCCCCTACTGGACCGCATCGATATACAGATAGAGGTGCCGCGCCTGGATTACTCGGTAATCGAGACAACCGTCGCCCCGGAAAGCACCGGCGCCATCAGGGCCAGGGTCAAGAAAGCGCGCATGATCCAGACCGAAAGGTTCAAAAAACTGAAGATCATTACCAACTCCGAGATGGGGCCGCGGCAGGTAAAAAATTTCTGCCCGCTGGGGAACGAAGCACGGGCACTGGCAAAGCAGGCCTTTAACCGCCTCGGGTTGTCCATGAGGGCTTATGATCGTATCCTCAAAGTTTCCCGCACCATTGCCGATCTTGAAGGCTGTGAAAATATCGAGGCGCAACATCTGGCCGAGGCCATCCAGTATCGGAATCTGGACCGCGAACTTTTCCGTGAATAACAATGGGGATGGGGCAATAACGGGAATAATCAAGGGGAATTATATCAAGGATAAAATAATGTGACAAAATTGCCTCATACCAAAGAAGGGGGTGGGCATTGGCCCACCCCCGTTGATCAGCGTTTTAACTGCGTGGTGGAATATTG